>QMLL01000237.1 GCA_003646715.1 Deltaproteobacteria bacterium | reverse complement strand
TCACGATCCGGTAAGCCGAATTCCCGAATACAAGGCATGTGCCGTAAGAATTGAAAAGAGGTAGCTATGTTTACCATAGTTGAAAAAGAAGAGTTAGCTTCAAGCGTTCATCGCATGCGGGTAGAAGCCCCTTTGGTGGCAGTAAAAGCACAACCTGGCCAGTTCATCATTCTAATTATTGATGAGAAGGGTGAGCGAGTACCTTTCACGTTAAGCGACTGGAACAAAGATGACGGAACGGTAGAATTCGTTTTCATTGAGGTTGGAAGGACAACAAGAGCGCTTGCCCAGTTAAAGGAAGGAGACAACCTGGCTCACCTTATTGGTCCACTGGGCAGACCTTCTCACATTGACTCCTTTGGCCACGTTGTGTGCATAGTAAGCGGATACGGAATAGCCGGCATGGTTCCCACCATAAAGGCTTTGAAAGACAAGGGGAATAAGATCACCACAATACTTCAGGTTCCGGATCAAAAGAACCTATTTGGCGAGGAAAAACTGAAAGAAATCAGTGACGAGTTAATCCTTGCAGCAGGCGGTGACGGAGGATTTACCAACCCTACGGCGTTAAAACCTCTCCGCAAACTGGTTGAACGCCATCCGAAGGAGCCAATTGACAGAGTTATTGCCATGGCTTCATTCTGCTTGATGAAGCTATGTTGTGATATCACGAGGCCAAAAGAAATTCCCACGTACGTCCACCTGGCACCACTTATGGTTGACGGAACAGGAATGTGTGGTGCTTGCAGGTGTGTTGTGGAAGGTAAGAACAGATTTGCCTGCGTACATGGTCCTGAGTTCAACGGACACCTGGTACAGGGTTGGGATGTACTGATGGCACGCAGGTGCACCTACGCAGATGAAATAATTGGACAGCAAAGCTTTCAGTGCAGTTCATGTTCTCAGTGGTAGGTAATTTTGCATACTTGGGTTTATAACGTTAGGTTACTGAGCAGGGACAGAGTCCTAATTTAAGTTATCGTTGGTACTGGGACCAAGTCCCATATTGAAGGATGACAGGCGATTACATAGAGAAATAGGAGCTATCCATGGCTGAGCCTGAAAAACCGAAAAAGAAACCGAAAAAGAAACTTGATTTAAACCGGGTCAAGATGCCCAAGCAGGAACCTGCCATAAGGCGCAGAAATTTTAACGAGGTTGCTCTTGGTTATACCCACGAAATGGCCCTAAAAGAAGCCAGTCGGTGTATACAATGCAAAAAAAGACCATGCCAGGCAGGTTGCCCAGTGAATATCGATATTCCCGAATTCGTGGAGGCAATAAAGGAAGACAATCTGCCTAAAGCACTGGAGATCCTGAAACGTAAGACAAGTTTGCCCGGGATTTGCGGCCGGGTGTGCCCCCAGGAAACACAGTGTGAGATGAAGTGCACATTAAACCAGAAAGGTGCACCCATCGCTATCGGGCGCCTTGAAAGATATGTTGCCGACTGGGAGAGGGCTCAGGGAGAAGTCAAGATTCCCGAAATTGCGCCATCCACGGGTAAGAATGTTGCTGTTGTGGGCTCAGGGCCAGCAGGTCTTACGGTCGCATCCGAGCTGGCAAAACTCGGTCACAAAGTTGACCTGTTCGAAGCACTACATGTAGCCGGTGGCGTTCTTGTATACGGGATTCCTGAATTTCGTCTTCCCAAAGACATAGTTCAGGGAGAAGTTGATTACGTGCAAAAGCTCGGAGTAGAACTCCATCTAGATACAGTCATTGGCATAAACATGACCCTGGACGAATTATTAAACGGGAAGTACGACGCAGTATTCCTCGGTACAGGCGCCGGACTTCCGAGGTTCCTGGGAGTACCAGGTGAGAACCTCAACATGATTTACTCAGCCAATGAATTCCTCACAAGAACAAACCTCATGAAAGCGTACCTCTACCCAGAATATGCGACACCGCTAAAAATGGGTAGGAGGGTTGCAGTTATAGGTGGCGGAAACGTTGCTATGGACGCTGCCAGGTGTGCCGTGAGGCTCGGAGCCGAAGAAGTCCACGTTATTTATAGAAGATCAAGAGAAGAGATGCCAGCTCGAGCGGAAGAAGTAGAAAACGCTGAAGAAGAAGAAATTCAGTTCCATTTTCTAACTACTCCTATCGGATTCCTGGCAGATGGCAGAAACAACGTCTGCGCAATGGAGTTGCTCAAGATGCAATTGGGCGAACCGGACGAGAGCGGCAGACGGAGACCTGTACCAATTGAAGGCAGTGAGTACATTATGGATATAGATACAGTGGTTGTGTCTCTCGGAACATCTCCCAATCCGCTGATTCCAAATACCACTCCCGATCTCGAAGTCACGAGGTGGGGAACCGTGGTGGCGGATGAAAAAGGCAAGACCAGCAAAGCCAGAGTGTGGGCAGGTGGGGATATTGTTACGGGAGGAGCAACCGTAATTAGTGCCATGGGCGCAGGCAAAATTGCGGCCCAGGCTATGCACGAATACTTAACCAGCTAGCTTTGACAGGTACCCAAATCGACGTAACTTACTAAATGGTGCTGATATGAGAGAAAAAATAGAAGAATTGCTCAACAAGGGTGAAGTTGACTGTGTATTGGCCTTAAAAAACCTCAAAGGCTACCCTCTACCATGGGTGTTTACCAAGGAAAACCTGCAGGAACTCGACGAACTTTACCTTGATAATGCTCGATATCCCCTGATAAAGATGTTCCTTCATCTGTACCGAAAGGATCCTGCGAAAAATTGGGGTGTAGTAGTCAGAGGATGTGAGGAAAGAGCACTGAACGAACTCTATAAATGGAATCAGGTAGAACCGGAGAAGGTAAAGATCCTGGGGCTTGCCTGTTCACAGGATCTTGCCGATATGTGTGAGTGCCCGGAACCGTTTCCGAGTGTGATTGACTACGGAGAGAAAGCAAATCCGGTCACAGAAAGCTACCGGTTGAAAGAAATTGAAGATATGTCTCTTTCTGAACGGCTGGACTACTGGTTAAAGAACTTTGATAGATGCCTTAAGTGTTTCGGATGCAGGGATATATGCCCCGTGTGTTTCTGTAAAGAATGCACTCTTGAAGATCCTGACTTGATACCGGCCGGGACACTTCCGCCTGATCCCACGTTTCATCTGGTAAGGGCAGTACACATGGCCGGGCGCTGCATAGATTGCGGACTCTGCGAAGAGATTTGCCCCGCACAAATACCACTCAGGACCCTCTACAAAGAAGTAGGCAAAATAGTGGAAGATCTCTTTGATTACAGGACTGGAGTACCAGATGGTAAATCACCGCTCAATCTCCTCGGACAACCTGTCGAGGTCGAAGGGGCAGAATAAATCCACACACAAATCTCCCATAGTGGTAGATAATAAACCCGGGAAAAATTGCTTCCCGGGTTTTTTGCCTGTAATTTCATACCAGCTCATTATCAAACTTTCTCAAGAATCAATGATAAAGGTAGGACGTCTTGGTGAATTTCATTTTCCTGCCGGATGGTACATTTATACCGGAAGTGCCAGAAGAAACGTCTCTGCCAGAATTAAAAGGCACTCATCCAAGGTAAAAAAGCTCAGGTGGCATATTGATTATCTACTGGCAAGTCCTTACTCAGAAATCGTCGAAATAAAAAAGTCTTTGATTCCCGAATGTGAGTTAAATCAGGGCACCCCGGGAATTGTCATAATTAAGGGATTCGGGGCAAGCGATTGCAAGAATAAGTGCAAGAGTCACCTGAAATACCTCGGAACACCCTGGAGGTAAATAATTATAACGGCATCCTTTTCTCAACCACTTCGAAAAGGCCAGGAGCCATAGCACACACCCGGTTTTTTCCACTTCTCTTTGCCTTATAAACGGCAGCATCAGCTTCTTTTAATATTTCTTCCCATGGAAGCTCTTTACTTTCTGAACCACCGGTTGCCGCAACACCAATGCTAACTGTTACTACCCCGAAAGGTTCGTTTCTGTCGTGTTTGATGGCAAGGTTCTCAATATTTCTTCTTACCCGCTCCGACGCTTTCAGTCCTCCCTTAAGCTTCTGGTTGCTGAAAACAATTACGACCTCTTCACCACCGTACCTGAATACCTCATCATCCATTCGCACCGTACTCTTAATAGCCTTCCCAACAAGTCGCAAAACACTGTCACCTTCGTTATGGCCGTATGTATCGTTATAAGATTTGAAATTATCGATATCCACCATGGCGATGCAATACGGAGTTCCGT
>QMLL01000236.1 GCA_003646715.1 Deltaproteobacteria bacterium | reverse complement strand
TTTTCGTTTAATAATGCTCTATATTCCTCAAACACAGGCCATATGGCTTTCCGATACCTTCTACTAAATTTCGTCCCTCGTCCTATTCGTGAAGCTTTCAGGTATTCTCTCAGCGATACGATTGACTGAGGCTGAATTACTCTCTCCCATTCTTCTCTATAAAAAGAAGCAGGATAGTCCAACTCATTTGGGACCAAATTCAGTGCTTTTTCCCATAGTGGGGATGTCCTGGAACCATAATCAATATCAAATTCATAACCGTTTTGATGCAGAAAGTCAGAAACCCACTTGTCCAGATTAACGACTTCTATGCGCTTCAATATTTCTCTATTGCAAATCTTGTTTAAATTCTCTCTGATATCCGCGGCAAGGTTTTTAGTGAATGTAGTGAAGAGAATTTTATCATTTTTTTCCCTGAATACGTTTTGAGCCAGCCACTTAGCACGGTGCATTGCCACGACTGTCTTTCCCGTACCAGCACCTCCCAAAACTCGTACAGGACCGTTCCACTCACGTTCGACAAGTTTACGCTGCGAAGGATGAAGAAAAACACGCCACTTTTCCAGAGGGGCATTAAGAATTTTGATCAACTCCAGGTCGTCTTCAGCCACGAAAAAGCGCCGTTTTGAATCCGGGTTATCCAACGCCTTTGCGTAATCATCAGTATCAATGGCTTCTGGTTTGTCTAACATTCCCAGTTCTTCGTATATCTCTTCCAGTGAAAATCCCTCGGCTAGAAAAAATAGTGCTTCATAAGCTTCTTGGGGAAGATAGGGAGAAATTTGATCGAGTTCTTCCTCAGTCTTAAGTCTTTTGACTACAGGGAGGAAAGGCTCTGGCACTCCTAATCGCAATAGCTCTTTTTCACTTACATCTTCGAAGAGCAATTTCTCAATTTCCTGCTCTTCCTCAACTGGTTTTTGTACGACATCGAGAACTGGTTCAACGTCAAAGATCTGGATACTTCCCGTTTCCGGATGGATTCTAACCATTTTGTTTCTCGCCCACTGATAAGCTCTGTCATGGTGATCCACCCAGAGAAGCATATAAATATTTCCACTTTTAGGCTTGAGAACTATACCTCTGTAATTCTGGTCAATCCGTACAGATCGTAGATTTGGATCCTTAGCATGTTTAATCTTCTCATAGTTGATGCCAGGCAAGTGGGGGGTTGAGCGGAACTTATTTATGAAATCCAATACCTTCCCCTGCTGTTTCCGGGGTATTCTGGAAAATGCTGTTAAAAAATCTGAAGCTATTGCAACTGTTATCTTATTTGTAAGCATCGGATTTTGTTTCCTTATCGTTAAAAATGACTCATCCCAAGCAATTACGCCATCCTTTTCTTGTCCGCTTGGGTTTTGCTAATACGTCACGTAGTTTTCAATGATACATACTTGTCAGGATCACGGAGAGCTTGATTTAATAAATGAACTCGCCATCCCTCATTTTCGAAAATTTTTTGGAAACTCGTTTCATCGTCGCGCAAGAAAGCAACACGAATATCTGTCCAGGCTAATTCTGCTGTGGCTACAATTTCTCCACTGCCACTCACCAGTTCATAACCCACCTCTGGTGGTGGCCATCCGTTATCTGCAAATTTATTTAGCAAGGTGTGTAATTCCCGATCAGTTAGCTCGAACGCCTCCGTCCATGCTAAGCTCTCTTTTTCCGTCATTGGCACCGCAGGTGAAATCATTTCTCCAAAAGATAAGCCGTCATATGCACCATCTTTGAGTCCGCTCTCAGTTACGAAGTACGCATGAGGAACAAACTGATACAGATTGTACAATCTAAGAAAGCCAACCCAAACTTTTTCAAATTTATCCTTCTTCCTGATTTCCTCCAGATCGCGCAGCTTGCAAGCAACTATCATATCCTCAATTTCTTTGTTTCTGACTGCCTCCGGACGGACTTTTACGTATAAATTCAACGGTCGTTCACCCCATGTTTCCACAGGCTCAAATAACCCGTATAAAGAAGAATTCCTGTCACCAACAAAGAGATCGCAAAGCTGAGGTGGAAAATCATCTTTTAATTTATTCATCCAGCCTTCAATCTCTTTTTGGATGCTGGATTTCTGGTAGTCTATTTTTATCAAGCCGTGCGCAAAAGCATAGAGTCCCCATTCTTGTTGATTGGGATTACAGAGGAATTCTACCAACCATTCAAGACTATTTTTCTGATGTAAACTTCTGAACCTTTCGAGTCCAAAACCTTCCAGAAGAGGGAGAAATTTGGTGCTATTAGGTGTCTCATTTGGGCTTACATAGTTTTTGAAATAGTCACCCTGTAAATGAAAGCAATTTTCTACATCTCTCCATGTCACAGACCAAACATGATATCTCCGGCTCTGAACAATAGCCATGCGCTGAGCCATATCCTGACCAATTCGATCTTTGTGATACATATATCCATCCGCAAAAACTGCAATCGGTTTTATCCCACTATGTTCCCTTACCGGTCGAAAGACAAAATCTGCTTTAGACGGGATATATATTCCCTCATCTTCCCCCAGGCTTACCTGTGGTTCAATATAATATGCCCAGTTGTCTGTTTTGAAGAGGTAGCCAGGTTTTCCGTTAACCAGTTCCTTGTGTATCCGTAGATCTCTGTTTTCGTCTCTCATACGTCTGAGAGCCTCAATAAATCTTGCCTCCAGTTCGCTATCGAAAAGTACGTTTATTTTTGCTCTTTTTAATGTATCGGTTTTCTTCACTTGATCTTTTGAATCGATAATCTGCGAAAGAAGCTCAATTGCTGCATCTCGTGACGTGTCTTCCATGTTGTAGCTGGTGCGGTATGCAAAGAGGCAGCGATAACAACCGTCTTTATTAGGATCTCTATTACATGCACACGATTTGAGAGCATTTAAAGCCAGTTCAAAGACTTCAAACATTGGTTCTGTATCTCGCATAAGTTGTTTTAAATAGCCAGTCCCGCCCGGTACCGTATCAAAAAGAACGACGTATCTCTTCCGATACACTGATTCCGGAATAGGCTCATCATGAACTGTGGTTCTGAGGTGATCGATACTACCTCCAAATCTTTTTTTAAGTCCCAGGTGAAGAGCTGCAATAAATGAGTGAAGTTTCTTATCCGAGCCAGAAAAAGTAGTTACTGGTAATAGAATACGTATAGCTTCCGATGAGAACTCCCTGTAAAGATATACGCAATCTGCCAGATTTTTCTCTGACTCTTTTTTACGAGCAGGGCATGTAAGCGCATGTTTAATTTCACTTTTTTTCTTCTGAATCTTGCCACACTTGCGGCAGATCCTAAATCCCTTTCGAGGCATCTCCAGGCCAGCAACCGCAATGGTCTCTCCGATCTCGCCTTTCTCTCCAAAATTTACCTCCCGAAATGTTGCTTTTGACAAAAACTCAAACCCGAAGGGAAGTTGATCATTATCAATCATGTAAGCATCTGTAATGTGTTTATGCTCAAAGTCGACCAGCATTTGTTTAACGTAGAAATTAGGCTCCCTGTCATCACTTTCGTCTCCTATGCGACTTTTTCGATCCGGTGTTGTTGCAATTACCTGTCTCATCCGAAGCATCTGTCGTTTTTGCCCGGCGTCGGCCCACATGGGATTTCCACAGCTCGGACATACAAGGCTCTTTATCTCTCCAATTTCCTTTTCCATATGTGAGCAGTTACTGCAAAATCGCCATGTTTCAATTTCTGACACATCCATGTTGACCTGATCAATAAACACCCTTCTTCCGCCGGCATAGAAATAGTTTGCTGGAGCCAGTTCTTCTATTGCAAATACAGCCGGCCGCTCATACTCATATGTCCATGTATCGTACTTGCTCTTTCCTTCTTCGGGGTGTTTCTTTTTTCTATAAATAATAGAACGAAGGATCACGCCCGTTTCAGGAAAGGCGTAGTTAGGAATAAGGCCTTCATCTGTGAAAAAGTTGTATGTGTCCTTGGCAGTAATACTCTGATTAAGAGACTGAAAGGCAGACTTTTCACGTAAAAGCTCATTTAAGTCTTTTTCATAGTTCATATCTTTTGCGGGATCTTTTTGCTTTCGTTTAATACTGTTGTTTAATGAACGTACCTTTTTACGGAGAGAATCTCGTTCCTTCCGGAGATTGTGTAGACGTTCTATGATGTGATATATCAAACTGCTTCCATGTTCCTGGTCTCCTTCCATGAACCGGTTCAAGTATTGTCTTGATTCCAGGCTGAGCGT
>QMLL01000235.1 GCA_003646715.1 Deltaproteobacteria bacterium | reverse complement strand
TCGTTAACCACCCAAACATCATCAAAGTATATGGATATTCCACTTGGGTCTATCGTAGCGTCGGACCTTCCCACTGCGGCTATAATTCTCCCCCAGTTGGCGTCACAGCCATGAATTGCGGTTTTAACAAGAGGTGAATTGGCTACGGTGAAGGCGATTTTTTCCGCCTCTTCGTCATTGATTGCCCCAATGACTCTAACTTCTACCCACTTCGTTGCGCCTTCTGCATCCTTCACAATCATCTGGGCTAAGTTGAAAAGAACGCGGTTGAAGGCTTCCAGAAATTTTTTGCATCCATTGCTTTCCAGGTTGGCAATGGCCTTGTTACCGGCAGCGCCGTTTGCCAGCGCAATTAGAGTATCATTGGTGCTGGTATCGCCGTCCACCGTTATTCGATTGAAAGATTGATCTGCTCCTACCTTTGTAAGTTCCTGCAGTATATTTTGATGAATTGTTACATCGGTGATGACAAATGCCAGCATGGTCGCCATGTTTGGGGCAATCATTCCGGCTCCCTTGGCAATTCCCAGGATATTAACGTCTTTGGAATCAACTGTCACCTGCGCGTAGTCGATTTTCGGGAATGTATCTGTGGTCATAATAGCTTTGGCGACTTTATCCCAGGAATTAGGGGAAAGGTTTTCTTTCAGATCTGGCAGGGCTTTTTCGATAAGAGTTGTATCGAGGAATTCTCCTATAACGCCGGTAGAAGCTACCAGAACCTGTGATCGCTTGACTTTGAACGTGTTCGCTACGTGAGTTGTTGTAGTAGCAACATCCAGGTACCCTCTTGTTCCTGTGCACGCATTTGCAATACCACTATTTACCAGTATGGTGCGGACAGGAGAATTCCGGGCAATAACCTCATGACACCACAAGACAGGAGCAGCTTTTACCTTGTTCTGCGTGAATACTCCGGCAGCTCTTGCTGGTTTTTCACTGAAAATAACTGCCAGGTCATCTCTGTTCTTATACCTGAAACCGGCTCTTGTGGCGGCTCCTAAAAAACCTTTTACGTTGATTTCTCCCCACTTAACGCCCGCAGCATTTTTTGTACTTTTTCCCACTTCCACATGGGCACGGGTCATTCCTCCCAATTTTCTTCCCCTTTCTCACAGTTTTTGTTGCAGGAGCAGTGCTGTCGCCGTGACTGAAATACATTGGCTGTTGTTCCTGTTCACGTTTCAGTTTTTCCTGATCCTGCTCTCTTTCTACCCTGATAAAAAATAGCCCCCTGATAATATCTTCTTTGATTTTATCAATCATTGCCTGGAACATGGCGTGGCCTTCTCGCTTGTATTCTACTAGCGGATCTACCTGTCCGTATCCGCGGAGGCCTATCCCTTCCTTTAAATAATCCATGGCCAGAAGATGATCTTTCCAGTGCATGTCAACCGTTTGAAGAGTTAAAAAGCGTTCCAGGTCTCTCATCAGGTCTTCGCCCATTTCTTTTTCACGTTCTTCGTACCTGTTTTTCACTACCTCGGTTAGCCAGTCGAGAAATTCTTCCTGGCCCATGTCTTCATCAATTACCTTTTGCATGTCGAGTTTAATGTTGAAAAGACGTTCGACTTCCTTCTTGATATCATCCAATTGCCACTCTTCGGGAAGCAATTTCTCATCGGTGTAAGTATCAACAATGTCAGAAACAAGATCTTCTATCATGTCCATCACAGCCGGTCTCAGGGACGGACTCTCAAGGGCTTCTCTTCTCTGCTTGTAGATTACTTCTCTTTGCGTGTTCATCACATTGTCGAAATCGAGGAGCTGTTTTCTTATGTTAAAGTTTTGAGCTTCCACGCGTCTTTGAGCATTTTCGATGGCCTTGCTAATCAGATTATGCTCGATGGGTTCATCTTCTTCCATGCCCACTCGTTTCATAAGTCCAGAGATTCTGTCCGCTGCAAAAATACGCATTAGGTCATCTTCCAGGGACAGGTAGAATCTGGACGAACCAGGGTCTCCCTGTCTTCCGGCCCTACCTCGAAGCTGATTGTCAATTCTGCGGGATTCGTGTCTTTCCGTACCGATTATATGTAGTCCACCCAGTTCTGCAACTCCTTCACCCAGCACAATGTCAGTACCACGCCCAGCCATGTTCGTGGAAATGGTTACTGCTCCCCGCTGACCGGCCTGAGCAACGATTTGGGCTTCTTTTTCGTGATTCTTGGCGTTGAGGACTTCGTGCTTGATACCTTCTCGCTTGAGCATCTTACTGAGTTGCTCTGATTTTTCGATGCTTACGGTACCCACCAGAACCGGTCTGCCTATCTTATTGAGTTCCTTGATTTCACGTACAACCGCTCTGAACTTTTCCTTTTCTGTCCTGTAGATGCAATCCGGATGATCGGTTCGAATCATTTTCTTGTGAGTAGGAATTACCACCACGTCCAGATCGTAGATCTTTTTGAATTCCTCTGCTTCCGTTTCTGCTGTACCTGTCATACCGGCCAGCTTGTCATACATCCTGAAGTAATTCTGGAAGGTGATGGTGGCCAGAGTCTGATTTTCGCTCTCCACTTTCACGCCTTCTTTGGCTTCTAGTGCCTGATGCAGACCTTCGCTGTATCTTCTTCCGGGCATGAGTCGCCCGGTGAACTCGTCAACAATAATTACCTGTCCGCCTTTAACAATGTAATCCACGTCCTTTTTGAACAACGTGTGTGCTTTAAGTGCCTGGTTCACGTGGTGAAGTATTTCCATATGACGGGGGTCATAGAGGTTTTCCACGCCGAGGAGTTCCTCCGCTCTTGCAACTCCCTCGTCTGTCAGTGCAACGGTGCGAGTTTTCTCATCTATCGTGTAATGAATATCTCTCTTGAGTCGCGGAATAATCCTGTTAATCTGATGATAAAGGTTTGTGGATTTTTCTGCTGGCCCTGATATGATCAGTGGTGTTCGGGCTTCGTCTATCAAAATACTGTCAACTTCGTCCACTATGGCGTAGAATAATTCTCTCTGGACAAAATCTTCCTTGTTGAATTTCATGTTGTCCCGGAGGTAATCGAAGCCAAATTCGTTGTTTGTACCGTATGTTATATCTGCATTGTATGCTTTTTGTCTTTCCCTGTCATCCAGGTGATGGAGGATACAGCCAACGTCCAGTCCCAGAAATTTGTATATTGCTCCCATCCATTCGCTATCACGTTTTGCGAGATAGTCGTTGACGGTGACGACGTGAACGCCTCTTCCGAGCAGCGCATTAAGGTACACCGGCATGGTTGCCGCCAGCGTTTTACCTTCACCGGTTTTCATCTCGGCAATCTTGCCCTGGTGGAGAACAATACCACCTATAAGCTGGACATCGAAAGGCCTCATGCCCAGAGTCCTTACTGAGGCCTCTCTTACCACTGCAAACGCTTCTACAAGCAAATCGTCCAGTTCTGCGCCATTTTCCAGTTTCTGTTTAAATTCCGCAGTTTTGGCTCTCAGTTCATCGTCGCGTAATTTTCGAATCCGCGGCTCTACGAGATTTATCTCGTTAACCAGAGGCGCAATTCGTTTCAGATCGCGCTCATTTTTACTGCCGAATACTTTTTTTAATACGTAGCCTATCATTACTAAATCACCTTTTATGTTCCACTGATCTGTATGTCTTCAATTAAGACAGCAGGAGCGCCAGTAGTTCCGAAAAATTTTACTTCGTTTCCTATATCACCGATTTGATTTAATATTTCTATGAGATTGCCTGATATGGTGATACCTTTCACTGGATATTTTATATCACCATTTTCAATCCAGAGTCCAGTAGCCCCCAGAGAAAACTCACCAGAGATAGGGTTAGCAGTGTGTACTCCTATCAATTCGTGCACAAACAGTCCCTTTGACACAGATTTGATCAGTTCGTCTTTGGATTTTGTGTTTTCTCCTACCATGTAATAGTTGTTGTTGCCTATGCCCGGAGGTGACTTGTATGATCCCCTTGAGGCATTGCCTGTTGTTTTCCTGCCGGATCTTTTTGCCCAGTAAAGATCGTAGAGGTAATTCTTCAGGGTTCCTTTTTCTACGAGACACGTTGTTTGAGATGGTGTTCCTTCTGCGTCAAACGGAGCGGTCCCCAGACCATGTGGATAAAGCCCATCATCAAAAATGTTTATTTGGTCAGAGAAAACTTTGTCATCGAGGCGCCCTGCGAGAAGGGATTTCCCTTTGACCGCATTATCGCCGTGAAAGGAAGGTGCCAGCACTTCCAGAAGTTCAGCCATTGTTT
>QMLL01000234.1 GCA_003646715.1 Deltaproteobacteria bacterium | reverse complement strand
TTCTTTGTAAAATTTTAAATCGGCCACAGATCGATATAGGTAGTCCTTGAACAACCTGTAAGATCTGGAATTTTCCTTTCCCTTGGGAATTTCTACAGTTAATTTTATGTTCATCAACAATGGCTTTGGTGCTTCACCATAAAAAAGAATGAAAGATTCATTATGTTCCGCAAAAATAATAGTTTTCTGTTGTTCGGGATTTTTTTGCTTCGACCTGTCGATATTTTGGGTTTTGATAATTTGAGATTTTGTTTTTTCCAGTTCCTTTAAGCTAGACTTATAAAAGATGATGCCACCAACGAGTAAAACCGTCAAAAATATCGCGCTAGAAGCATATATGATGTTCCGGGTGCTAAAAATTGATAGTTTCTTTGTTTTTTCTGGTAGCTCCTGTTCAGTATTTTCAACGCCAGTGTCGTCATCAGGATCCTCCTCTACGTCCTTGGTAGGTTCCTGATCTGCTTCTTGTGCAACTTCCTCTCTGGCACTTTCTGTTTTTTTCTCGGTTTCCTGCTCGGAAGCTTTTGGTTTTTCGGTATCAGTCTCTTTTTTTACCGCCTCTTCTTGATCCTGAAATTCCTCATCTGTTTCCGAGTCTTCTTCTTCGTCGTGATGTATTATAAGCTCTTCGATGATGGGGTCTTCGTCATCATCCGGTGCAACAGTATCTGAATCTGTATTTGTTTCTGTTTCTACAACTTCCTTTTCAATGCCGGTATCTTCGGACTGTTTACTTTCCCTTGACTGATTAAGATCCTGTGACCCGTTTTCTTCACCTGGTTGTTCGACATTTTCCACATCAGGACGATCTTCATCTATCCCGGAGTTCTCGGGTTCGCCAGGCGATTCCTCGATCTTTTCTATTTTTTCTTCTTTGTCTTCACTCATTGTTGTGGTTGTTTAAACACTCTTACGCGAAGATTTTCTCTATTTTTTCAGAGAGAGTCTGAGCAGTAAAGGGCTTTACGATGTAGTTGCTTACTTTTGCCTTTACTGCTTCAATGATATTTTCTTTTTGAGCTTCCGCCGTAACCATCAAGAATGGGATGTCTTTATATTCGGCAGATGCCCTGACCTTTTTCAAGAATTCAAGTCCTGTCATTTTTGGCATGTTCCAATCGGAAATGATGAGGTCTACCTTGTTGTTTTCAAGAACCTCAAGAGCGGTGGTGCCGTCATCCGCTTCAAGGATATTCTTGAAACCAAGCTCTTTAAGAATGTTCTTATTGATTCGCCTCATCGTTGAAAAATCATCAACTACAAGCACTGTCATGTTCTTGTCGTAACTCATTTCCCTACACCTGCTCTTTCTTTCAATTTGTTTTTCTCAATTATTCTGGTTTAAAGCATTTCTCAGACGAAGCATGGCTCTGCTATGTATCTGAGAGACTCTGGATTCTGACACGTTTAGTATTTGCCCTATTTCTTTCATAGTTAATTGATCATAGTAGTAAAGACTGATTACCAGTTTTTCCTTATCAGGAAGGTGCTCGATTGCTTTTACAAGCTGGTTTTCGAGCTCCTTTTGTTCTAGTTGCTCAAGAGGATCTGAACTGTCTGTACTAACATAAGGAGCAGGACTAAAACGCTTTTCGTCTTCCACATTTTCGAAATCAGCATATTCCAAAGGGAGTATGCTGACTGCTTTTGTCTGATCTAGGATCCTGTAAAATTCATCTATACTTATGCCCAGCTTCTCAGCGATCTCTTCGTCTGTTGGAGGTCTGTTTAAAGTTTTTTCCAGTTCGTTGTATGTGTCTGAAAGTTCTTGCGCTTTTTGTCTGGTTGAACGGGGAACCGGATCCAGCGTTCTCAATTCGTCCAGCATGGCGCCGCGCACCCGGATTTCCATGTATGTCCTGAACTTTACTTCTCTCGAAGGGTCAAATTTGTCCAGGGCGTCGATAAATCCTATCATTCCCGCACCGATAAGATCATCCACTGCTACGTGCTTTGGTAGCCTGGCTGCTAGGCGATGAGCCATGTATTTGACTAAACCTCCATATTTTACGATAAACTCTTCTTTTTCCTCTTCACTTAACTTTCCGTTAGCATGGAAAGCTGTTTTCTCAAACGGCAGATTCAATGCCGCTCTTTGACTTTCCATAATCTCCTCTTACTGGCAAAACGTGAGCTTATCCAAGACTGAATAAACGGTGTCTGAAAAACCTGATATTACCGTCACTTTTTCCTGGTTTAGTGACTTGCAAACGCTTTGCCAAAGTTGGGAATACCTGGCTTGCAGGACTATCCGGGTAGAGATGAAGCATTGCCTGCTGCTTCATAACAGCTCTGGGGAGATTATGGTCTTTTGGAACATAACCCAGGTAATCCAGGGATAAACCGTCAAGAAAGTTATCCGCTACCTTACTGATTTGATTATAGATATTTAGAGCTTCTCTATTGTCTTTCACAAGATTGACAAGTATTCTGAAGTGCCTTTCACCATAGCGGGTATGAAGTACTTTTATCATTGCATAAGCGTCAGTTAGCGAGGTCGGTTCGGGAGTTATTACGACTATTTTTTCCTGGGCAGCAAGATTAAAATAGATTACATTGTCAGAAATTCCGGCTCCAGTGTCAATTAGTAGTACATCGATGTTTTCTTCAAGAACTTCCAGCATTTCCATGAGAAAAAGCTTCTGTTCGTCTTGCAGTTCTGCTAATTCTTGCACGCCGGAACTTGCGGGCATTATTTTTATATTACCCGGGCCATCCAGGAGAATGTCGTTAATAGTTCGAACACCTTCAAAAACGTGATGAATGTTGTACTTAGGAGTAAGTCCGAGTAAAACGTCAATGTTGGCAAGTCCCAGGTCACCGTCGATAATAAGAACATTTTTGCCCATTTGATCAAATGCCAGGGCCAGGTTTATCACGATGTTGCTCTTACCAACGCCCCCTTTTCCGCTGGTAATGGCAAATACTCTCAACGGTGATGTGGTCGTACTATCGTAGTTTAGGTTCTTATTTGCAGTTTCCTGGGTGGTATCGGAATATGAGGCTCTATTTCTCAGGCCGATTGCTTGATCCATGTCAGAACTCCTCGTTATTCAACACTTTTCAGTAACAGGTGGCACAGTTTGTCTTTATCAGCTTTCTCAATGTCTTCGGGTACTCTTTGCCCCGTTCCCAGATAGCTGACCGGTTTGCCAAAGCGAAATACCTGGTTAATAATGTTTCCGTAAGTGGTCGTTTCATCTATTTTTGTAAAAACAAAGCTGTGGATGGGCATTGCCTTGAAAGTACTTACTACCGCGGTCAAGTCGCTGTCTTTGGCATTTGCAGGCAATATCAAAAGATGCTTTACCTGTGGGAAAGCATCAAATATTTGTTTCATGTCCTGAACATGTTCTTGCACCAGGAAATTTTTCCCTATCGTATCAATGAGGATGTAATCGCTACCTTTATCTGTAAGTTCCAGTATGGCATCTGCCGTTTCTTTAATATTGGATGCAATCCTTAAGGGTACGTCAAGAATTTGAGCGTAGATCTTGAGCTGTTCGATGGCTCCAATCCTGTAAGTATCGAGAGAGATCAGGGAAATTTTTTTGTTCTTGTCCAGTTTGAGGTGTGCAGCCAGTTTTGCGAGCGTGGTGGTTTTACCAGCACCTGTGGGGCCCACAAAAGAGTAAAACATTGTGTTACCATTTCCATTCTTGGTGAAAGGATCAACGGTTCTAATTTTCTGTTTTAAGGTTTTCGTAAAATGGCTTTTGATCTCGCTTAAACCGATGGAGTGCTTTTCTGTTTTGGCATTATGAGCAACTGACTGGATTAATTCCCATGCAAATACTTCTCTCAGTCCCTGTACCACCAGCGAAGTGTATAAATTACATAAATCCTTGTTGGGACCGAGCTGATAGAGGAAGCGCTTTGTTGAAAACATCAACGAAAGAGTTTCCTTGATTTCCTGAAGTTGCTGGTTGAGAAGATTATAGTCGTTTATCTCATCAACGTTACATCTCCGCGTTTCCGGTACATCGTGTTCGATAGCTGCGACTATCTCAACCGTGTCCGCTCCTGCGCTTCCCTTAAGCTGGTGAGTAGAAAGAATCACCGCATCGGGTCCCAGTTCCTTTTTTACTTTCTGCAGCCCTTCAGGGACATTTCTGGCTTTGAATCGCTTAATTTGCATCGTTTAATCTCACAATTCCCAGTGCCTTTATTTGTGTATGATTGGTAAGTTCAGCATGAGAAATAACTTTGGCTTCAGG
>QMLL01000233.1 GCA_003646715.1 Deltaproteobacteria bacterium | reverse complement strand
GAGCTGCAAGTGGATAGACGTTTAACTTTATAAGGGCAGGTACGACTAAAATGGCCAGCACGATATACGCAGCAACAGGAGGCACCCCCATGCCCAGGATAATTGATGCCACCATGGTGAAAAACAGAAGCACAATCAGATGACCTCCGGATAATTTTATCAACATGCTGGACATCATGAGTCCCAAACCTGTTAACGTAATCATTCCGAGAACAACTCCACCCAGAGACAGGATAGCCACAACCGGTAAAGCTGTAAGCGCACCGTTTTGAAGCCCCCTCAAGATCTGATCCAGAGTCATCATTCGTTTCTTGCCTCCCAGCATTGAGCAAACCGGTATGCTGATTGTCGCCCAGAACGCTGCTCTGGTAACAGACACCTTGTAAAACGCCAGGAAAAATACGAGCACGAAAATAGGAATGATGAAAAACCAGCCTTCTTTCATTGTTTCCTTGAAACTGGGAAGCTGATCTTTCGGAAGTCCTCTCATTCCAAGTTTTTGAGCTTCCAGATCTATCATCAAAAAGAGGCCCGTGTAATACAAGACGGCTGAGAGTCCTGCAGCTTTCATTATGGTAACGTAGTTAACCCCAAGTACTTCCATGATAATGAATACTGCACTTCCCATTATAGGCGGCATTAATAATCCACCAGCGCTCGACACCGTTTCTACAGCGGCAGCAAAATGTTTGGGATAGCCGGTTCTTATCATTAGAGGTATAGTTATCTGCCCTGTTCCGGCCACGTTGGCAGTACCGCTTCCGGATAACATGCCGAAAAGAGAACTGGCAACAACGGCAATCTTAGCAGGACCGCCTCTCACGTTACCAAAAAGACTGAAAGAGAGGTTTATAAAAAAGTCTCCTCCGCCCGCCTCTCGCAACATTGCCCCGAAAAGGATGAACAGGAAAATATAAGTTGCAGAAATCCCGGCCAGCATTCCGAACACACCGTCGGTGGTAATAAACATACTTCCAACGATGCGCTCAAAGGGGTAATTTTTGTGAGCAAAAATACCGGGCAGGCTTTCTCCGAAACGAGCGTAGACCATTGATACGACTGCAATGATTGGAAAAACCCACCCAAGCGTTCTCCTTGCCGCTTCAATACACAAAAAGATAAATATTGTCCCGAACGCTAGTTCGTGAACCGGAGGAGCCATACCTATCTGGCCTATTTTTTTAAACCAGGTGGTGAGAACATAAATTCCAAGAAACAGGGAAATCCCCGCGAGGAGGTAACCATGCCATGCAATCTTTTCCTTTTTTTGCTGGTCGAATCCGTAGTACAGGAAAATCAAAATAAGGGCAAAGGTTACATGGGTTACTCGCTGGTTCATTGCGGTGAGCTGGAACAAGCCGGTATACAGCTGGAATAAACTCATCATTATCGCGATAACCCGAACAAGGGCAGGAACCCTTTTCTGCACCATCTTCTTACTTGCTAATACCTTTTTCATGTTTCTATCTTTTCCAAGCACAACGGTAGCACACACCGAACGTTACGATAAAATCAGGATTTACTCGGCCAGACAGAAGAGGTGGGAATCAAACAAGGAATTGCCGGATTCCCACCGCTTGCAGGTATTACTAGTAATACTTGGCTCTCTTGTCCCAAATACCTTTTTCCTTGTAGTACTTGATGGCTCCGGGATGGTAACCAACAGGAACACCATTAGCACCACGGAAGGCATTCTCTATAGTATACATCTTGGCCAGCGGATGTATCGCGTTTTTCTCTTCCGGATGTTCATAAACTGCCTTAATTATCTTGTAGACCAACTCTTCTGGCAAATCCGCCCGGCATAGCCACATTTGCGGCAGTGTGTAAGTGTGAGTATCTTTATCTATACCATGGTACGTTCCAGCGGGAATGGTGAGAGGCACAACATTGCTGTAGGCTTCGCGAAGCTTCTTTAAAGCCTCCGGTTCAATATCCAGCAACCGAATAGGAACATCCCTTGCCAGTTCCATAATAGCTGCCACCGGAGCTCCCGCGGCTATGATACCCGCATCGATGGTGTTGTCGCGAATACCCCTGGTAATTTCAGAAAATGATAGGTATTTGGGCGAGAAATCTTTGAAGGTCAAGCCCCAACCGGTTTTAAGGTGCTTTTTCGAATAAATGTTTAAAGTAGCACTACCGGCGGGTCCAACTCCAATCACTTTGCCTTTAAAATCCTTGATAGACTTGATGGAAGATTCTTTTCGCACAATCCAGTGGGCATCACTGGTATGGCCCACCGCGATTAATCGAACCTTATCTACATCCATTCCCTGTTTTTTCAAGTCGTTCAGGGTTCCCATGCAGGCCAACCCCATATCCATCGCACCTCGGATCAACAGCCTGGCATTTTCCGTGGATGCCGCCGTTGACTCAGCAGTGACTCTAACTCCGTCTACGTACTTATTAATTATCGAAGCAAAACCTGCTCCCAAAAAGTAATATGTGCCAGCGGGGCTTCCCGTTCCAAAGGATAAAAATTGCAATGCAGAAACATTACCCACCGGTTTTAACGAACAGGTGAGAAAGAGAAATACACCAATTACTACTGAACTTATCCATCCCTTTTTTGACATGGCTACCTCCTTATCGATAGTATGGTTGGTCCTTTTCCGACGACTGTTCCTCCTTAATTAAGAGAAATTTGCATCTGCTACATTAGAGTTCTTTTACAACAAGCATAAATCCGGAGGGGAACTTGTCAAAATACATAGGAAATTTTCTCGTCAGCGTTTTACCCGGTTCTATACCTTTGCCTTTACGAGGATAGAACCCGCCGGAAGAAGGTCCCTCGGGTAAGTAGACGTTGACTCGAAATCTTTTCATTTCCGGAGAAACATTCTTGATTGTTATTTCAAAATGAAGACGCGGCTTTCCTTTGTATTTTTCGAAAAAATACGAGACCTTTGTAATTTCTGCGCTTTTACACACGTTGTAAGTTATGTTGGATGGAATACCTTCCTTGCTCTTTTCTGCTGCATGCGTAGATGCAGCCGGGTAGAGGAGCAGCAAACTTACACCTACCACCACAGTAAGAAGCAAAAGAAACCAACTATTCTTTTCCACTTGCATTTTTGTCCCCCTTTCTTTGTGGATCGTGAAAAAAGGATGCCAGCTAAAGAAAAACCAGCTAAAAACATCTAAAAAACACCTCATTTTTATAACTACCCTCAAAAATCGGGCATGTTACCTCTTTTTCTCATCCATGGGAAATAAAGGAATCAAGGTGAACTGGTTTCCGTCGAAGTCCTCCTTTATAATCTAGCCATGTACTCTATGCGCTTGTTTACATTGGGATCCCGAATATCCGGCATAATTGTGGAATATGTGTGATATGTGTCAAGAAGGTGCTTTTTGGCGGCAGAGAATGCTTTTTCCGGTTCTTTATTAGCTATGGCATCTAGAATAGCTCTGTGGTCCGAGATGAGTTTCCTTATTCGTTCTTCACTTAGCTTGGTCTGGGTCATTTCGATGATCATGGCAGAATAGACCTGCGTAATAGATTCGCTCAGGAAAACAATGAGCTCATTCCCTGTTATCTTGGCTACCTCACTATGAAAGCGGACATTTGATAGGCGTGCTTTCTTGCGGGATTTACTAATATATTTCTCGGCCTGATCTAACAGCTGGCTTAGTGTATCAAGATCCTCCGAAGTACGGCATATTGCTGCAGTTCGGGCTACTTCTGGCTCGATGTAGAGGCGAATTTCAATAAGGTGAGCAAAATTGACTTTTTTCATTTGGATCAGGTTGTTTATGCTCTGGGTAATGGGTTGAGGGGTTGGCTCTGAAACATACGCCCCTGCATTTACACCGCGCCTAACTGAGATCAGACCGAGGTTTTGCAGGTTTCTGAGAGCATCTCTAACAGTTACTCTACTCACTTCAAATTGATTTACCAGCTCGCGCTCCGAAGGCAACTTATCACCAGGTTTGTAAATACCGGCACTTATAGATGCTCTGAGCTGTCTTTCAACTTCTTCTGAAAGGAGAGGTTTTCTAACAGATTTAAACCGTTTCATATAGATCCCAACCTGGTCTGAGGTCTGAAAACAGACCAATAATATAAAAATTTGCGGTTGTCAAATAATTTTTTTGCATATTTCACTTTTTTATAAAAATACCTGATAAATCAATACATTCTACAGTGTTCAGGAGAATCGTCTCCAACGGACACAGTCGGATAAGTGCTATGAGGCGAAAATAGCTACAAATATCG
>QMLL01000232.1 GCA_003646715.1 Deltaproteobacteria bacterium | reverse complement strand
TAACGAAACATTTACTACACTTGTGTCCATCACCTCAATAAAAGTGGGCAGCGTCACCGTCATGGCAATGACCCATTTGTTAACTCTTATATGACCGGGTGATTGATCCATAGCGAGTTATTTCTGGTTTGCCCTTTCAGCCAGGAATCTTCCGTCTCTTTTGCTTGTATCTATGGTCACTTCCAGAGATAATCCAACTCTTAACGGGCGGTCGTCCGGAGGCGGTGAATCTAATTCTATTTTCACCGGAACTCTTTGGACCACTTTTATCCAGTTGCCGGTAGCGTTCTCGGGAGGAAGAAGAGAGAAAGCTGCACCGGTACCTGCCCTAATTCCTACGACTTTCCCGCTGTACTTGTAACCGGGATATATATCAGCCTTGATGGTGGCCGGCTGACCAATGCGCACATTTTCCAGCTGGGTTTCTTTATAGTTGGCTTCAACGTAAACATCTTTTAACGGGACAACTGCCATCAACGGGAGACCCGGCTGTACACTTTCTCCAACCTGGACACTTTTCTGGCTTATATATCCCGATATGGGAGCCTTGATGGTGCAATAGGACAAATTGAGTTCTGCGGCCTGAAGCTTGGCTTTAATACTATCTCGCCTGGCTTTGAGAGCCTTTAGAGCATTTTTCTGCATTAAAACCCTGGCACGTTCGCTTTTTGCGGCAGCCAGTTGAGCTTCAGCATTTTTTACGCTTTCGCCCAGAGCATCAATAGACGCTTTAACAGAAGCGATATCAGCATCAATAGCTGCTAGCCCGGCTTTAATTTTCTTGTAAGCTGTTCTGGCCTTATCCCGCTGTCTTCCGGAACTGGCGCCCCCCTTGTACAGGCTCTCAAATCTTTCATAATCTCTCTTTATGTGCTTGTAATCGGCAAGCACAGAAAGTCTCTTTTTCTGCAATTCCACTAGCTTATGGCGTATTTCTCTTTCTTTGTCTTTTGCCGCGCGGTATGCAGCTTCTGCTGATTTAACCTGCGCTTCCGTTTTGCTGTCCACAAGAGAAATTGAAATTTCTGATTCTTTTATGCGCGCTTCAATTTCTTCGAGGCTGGCTTTGGCCTCATCCACACGGACTTTGTAGTCGGCTGGATCCAGCTTTACCAGGACCTGACCTTTTTCAGTCCACTGGTCATTTTCAACAAAAACTTTTAAAACTGTGCCGGGAATTCTGCTGCTTATCCTGGCAGTGTCTGCCATAACGTAAGCATTATCTGTCGTTACCCTATTTCGTTTAAAAAACCACCAGTAGCAAAAACTGATAATTACCAGAATCAGAATAGAAACCACTCCGATCTTAATTTTCAGTTTTGTCCTGTTTCGAGGCTGACTTTCATCCAGATTTTTCTCGTCCTTAAATTCATTCTCTCCCAACGCTAACCTCCTACCTACTTACAACCTCAACCAAACTTGACAACGTAATCTCTTCCAGGTTCTTAACCGCATGGTCGGCTTCCTCAAGGTCTTCCAGACCATAGCTATGTCCCACCGCAATCACTTTCAACCCGGCACCACGCGCAGATTTGATACCAGCAGGGGTGTCCTCGATAGCCACACATAAAGCCGGGTTTAATTCCCGGTCGTTTAACTGTTCCCTTAGCTTCTGCAGAGCTACAACATACGTTTCAGGGTCCGGCTTACTTTTTTTAACCTGGTCGGCTGAAACTATTGTCTTAAAAAACGAAATCAAAGACAATTTTTCAAGAATTAAAATAATTTCGTCTTTCAAGGCGCCCGACGCGATGGCCA
This sequence comes from Deltaproteobacteria bacterium, assembly GCA_003646715.1. Taxonomy (GTDB): domain Bacteria; phylum Desulfobacterota; class Syntrophobacteria; order B119-G9; family B119-G9; genus B119-G9. The sequence goes on along the minus strand of QMLL01000232.1, from coordinate 2,467 downwards.
GAGGAATACCTCTTGATGCAAGATCTCTCACCAGTGTTTTTGCCCCAGGAAATGCCTTGATTTCCTTTCTAACTATTGCTTCAAAGGTAATGGATTTAGACCTGATAAGACCCGCCAATTCGGATTCACCAAGGTCTTTTCCCGCAAGTTTGAAAGCCTCTTTAAAAGCATCCCTATCGTCAAAGCCTATGTAATAATCCATGTATTCGCTAAACGAAAACTGGATACCTTCAGGCTTTAGAACCTCCTGGAAAGCCCGATAATGAAGCGGTTCCGAATCGACTATAACTCCATCGAAATCGAATATTACTGCTTTTAATTTCGAAGTCCCGTTATTCGACAAATCTTTCTCCTTATTCCGTGTGGCAAAACAAATAAAACTGTGGTACCTGATTATGAGTCCACTTGGCCTTATCACAGCGTTTCTGGTCTGTCAATGAATGGGAAGAGTAACCAATGGAAGGTTTTCTACTGAAAAGCAAAACCGGAAGAATATTCATGGATGCACTTAAGGCCCTCAGAGCAAACAAGCTGCGGACAACTCTTGCGGTGCTGGGGGTAATAGTAGGTGTTGCTTCTGTGATTTCCATGGTAGCCGTTGGAAAAAGGGGAGAAAGTCGTCTTCTTGCAGAAATTCAGAAACTGGGAACAAGCACCCTGATAGTCAATGCCGGAAATACACCTTTTTTGGGCAGACGCAGAAGGTCAGCCGCCAGGGTAACCACCCTGACCGTGGCTGATGCGATAGCCATAAAAAACAAGGTTCCGGGAGTAATAGCTGTTTCAAGTTATGAGAAAAAAGAGATAAGGGCGCGATTTTTCAGAACAATTATTAATACGACCATGAGCGGTGTCACGCCTGCGTATTTTGATATCATGGGAATCGAAATTGAAAAAGGCCAAATATTCACTTCTTCGGACATCAAAAGACTGAAAAGGGTGGCCGTATTAGGAAAAACTGTAAGCAAAAACTTTGGAGGAGACGAAAAGGTTCTGGGTAGAATGATAAAACTCAGAAACGTTCCATTTCGAGTCATAGGGATAACAAAGAAAAGGGGTGTTGACGCTTTTGGAAACGACCAGGATAACCAGATTTTTGTCCCGATAACAACAATGTTAAAAAGGGCAATACACAAGAGGCACATTGATACTATCCTGGTACAGGTGGAGAGCGAAAAGGATCTGGAGGAAGTGAAAGAAAAAATTCAAGTTCTGCTCCGTTCCAGGCACCGTCTTTTCAGAACAGGTAAGCCCGACGATTTTACAGTGAGCACGATGTCTGAGCTACTATCAAAAAAAGAGAAAGCGACGAGGATGTTTCAGATACTGATTACGAGCGTGGCATCTATATCGCTTATAGTTGCCGGGATTGGAATAATGGCGGTAATGCTTATTTCAATCCAGGAAAGAACCATGGAGATAGGGCTCAGAAGAGCAGTGGGAGCCACGAAACATGATCTTCTTGTTCAGTTTTTGCTGGAATCGGCGCTTCTCGGCCTCGCCGGGGGTGCCACAGGTGCCTTTGCTGGGCTTGCAATCGCGTGGTCACTCCGCGCAACCAACAAGCACCCTTTCCCTCTTCCGGTATCCTTTGCCATCGTAGCCAGTCTTTTTGCGATCTTAATAAGTCTCTTTTTCGGCGTTTTCCCAGCAAAAAAAGCCGCTAACCTGTCTCCTGCCACTGCGCTGACAAAGGAATAGCCCGTAGCAGTGCAGTGAGTATACTTAAGAAATGTAGTACCTATTCATTAACTAAAAGCGTTTTATAATCTGCTTTTATAATCTGCATTGTTGACTACTAGCGAGCAAAACACAGGATGTAGGTGGCGACTCCGATAGCGAAGAGGACATAATTGTAGATGTGGAACTTGACCAGGTACCTGTTCTGGTTTTCGGTCTTTGCTCTGTAAAGTCGATACGAAATTAGACTCGCCAGAGAACCAACAAGGGAGCCAAAGCCACCTACGCTTACGCCCCATAGCAGCGCTTTCCAGTTACTGGTAAAATCCGCAAAAAAGAGCGCCCCAGGTACATTACTCATAATCTGGCTTCCCAGGGCAGGATAGAGAAAGGCTTCCAGCGGATTATTTATGCTGATATGGATAATTTTTTCCAGATTGTCTGTAAAGCCGAAAAACGCCAGGAATGTTGCAAGAAGAAACCAATCAATGTTGAAACTCTCTCGATCAAAAATCAGCGCAAATATTATAACAATCCCTCCCGTGGCGAGCGGGACTATCTTCAGGATAGCCAGAATAAAACATCCAAATAACGCAAGGTAACTATAGCCTACCCAGTTTAATTTCATGCTTGAATTTCTGCAGTTTTCAACAGAAAGATCAGCTTTTTTGAATGACAGAAACAGAATGCAGGCAAGGGAAACCCCGCAGAATGGAGCTATTGTTTTTACAAACGCTACTGGATGAAGATGATAGTGAAAATAGATGAAAATATTTTGGGGATTACC
>QMLL01000231.1 GCA_003646715.1 Deltaproteobacteria bacterium | reverse complement strand
TGGGTTTTACTGCTGCACCTAGGAAAACAGTCTGAGGGAGTGTAAGAGTAGTGGAGCCACCTGTATCGGGGAAGTTTTGGTTCAGAGCTTGAAGATATTGTTGATAGACAAGCGGATAGGGTAGACCAAGATTTGCGGAAATTACCTGTGCTATTTCTGCTGCCATTGCTTCCTGGTGGCCGTTATCCACATCACCATCGCCGATATGGTGTCTAATTTCGCTTCTATAAGAGACTCCAAGTGCTAACCAACGCGTGGGCTGGGCTCTTAGAGCTACGTTAAAACCATATCCAACGTTGTCACCGTTAACCTCGTTTTTGATATCAGAGGATGGGTCGTTGTTTAACTGGGAGGCAACTGCAGACGCAATGGGCGCAGGTACTCCACCATCTATTAAACTTTGTGTCACCGCTCCCCTTAGCCTTTCTACTCCAATTTTCTTTTTCATCCTTACGTCTAGGTACTGAATCTGGAGACCAACTGCGAAAGAAAACTTATCGTTAAATTTATAGCCTACGTTCGGATTAAGGGTCATAGTTTTAACCACTGCTTCATATGAATTGTATCTACCTTCCCAGTCCGATGGCCACTCCGTCCCCACATCGAAGTTGGAAAAGCTCCCGAGCCCAATCCACACATGATCATTAAACTTATGAGTAATATAAAAATTAGGATGATACCATGTATTATCATCAACTTCTGTATTATGAGCTGTGACGTCGCTGTCAAACTCTGTAGTGGGCATGATAAGAGTGGAACCCAGTGAAATTTGTGTTCCTTCCAACTGGGTCATTCCTGCCGGATTGTAAAAAACTGCGCTGGGATTGTTAGCCTGGGCTATAAATGCTCCTCCAAGAGCCATACCTTTCGCATCCTGGAGGTCCACATAAAAGCCTGCTGCGTTTAAGTTGAGCGGAAAAAAAAGGCAAAGAAAAAGTAACAGTGGCACGCCCACCATAAAAGTTCTCTTCATAACATCCCCCTTTCTTGGCAGTTTGTTTTGATTGGCCCCGCAAAGAATTACTGCCTAGTACTCTTAATCGTTTTGTTGATCACCCCCCTTAGTGTTTTTATTCAGGTGCAACTTTAAAAGATTAATTGTTTTTTCCAGACAGAACTATAGTGAATAATACTTAAAAAATAGATGGGTTACGAATGTGTCCGATACTTCTCGTTTACCAAATGCAAAACTCCCGTGTCAAGCAAATACGTAAAGAGAGCCATCTTTTATTGGGAGGTTTGTAAGCTAATAAGGTCTTCGATTTTTTCGGTCCCTTTGCTGAAAAGAATTAGAAACAAAAGCACGCAATAACAGGATATTGCCATTATCTAGGTGAATTTACAACCTCAACTGGCTTTCTTTCCCCTTGACAGCAGCCGTGCTTTACCAATAAATTGGAGCTACGGTTCCCAGGGAGGCTGACAAGAGTAATGGTTCCTCAGTGGTTGATTCTCCAGCTGAAAAATCGATATCCGATGTTGCAATATTTCACTGATCGTCCCTTCGGAGTTGAAATTGAATTTTTCGGACTCGACTACGTGATGACCCCTCTGGACGAAGGGATTATAAAGCCCTATTGTATAAAGTCCAGATCAACAGACGGTCGATATCTGGATGATTTTGCGAAGGACTACAAGTTACAAATCGGAGCAACTAGAGACACATGGCATTTTCAGGACGATTCTTCTATTAGGGGCATGGGGGGTGCTGAGCTGGTTAGTCCGATATTAACCGGCATAGAAGGACTGATTGATGTTTATTCCGCTTTGAGATTTCTTTGTAATATTGAGAAAGTGGAAATAAACCAGACCTGTGGGTTTCACGTTCATCATGGTGTGGATCCTCGCAAGTACGGATGTAATGAGCTAAAAGAACTTGTGCGTATTGTATATCCCATGGAAGATTACTTTTATTTATTGATTCCGGGTGATCGCCATGATGCGGACACGTGTAAACCCATGGAAATTGACGTGGCACAATTTCTTAAAGCCCCTTGCGATGAAGATACTAATGAGGTTTCTTTTATTGAGAAAATGTGGTATTCGAAAGAGAACCGATATGATCCAGAAGCTGCCAGAAATCCTCGTTACGACAAAACTAGGTATCACGGTCTCAATCTTCATTCATACTGGTATCGTTCCACTATAGAATTTCGTTACCATTCGGCAATCTTAAAAGATGTAAACGAGGCCATGCAGTGGATAATTTTTACTCAGTTCCTGATAGAGCTGAGCACCGGTAACATACCAACGATTGATTTTTATCCGTCTGCAAATAAGTGGATGCAAACCATTTATAAGATATATTTAGCTCTTGGTTACATGAATCGGATTAGGTATGTTTCTAAAGAGCATGCCATGATGACCTGAAAGCGCCAATTCTGGTGGAGCTTTACCAGAAGGTAATATCCGATAGCACGGGGGGAATGTGTGTGACATATTGGCCATCTCGGCCGGCTATAATTATTCACCCGGGAAGTACCTACCTATTTTTGCGGAGAAGGGTAAACGCAATATGACGGGGTGGGGTATAGGTTTTTTCCGGGAACACGTGGCCCTCGTGGAAAAGTCTGCGGAGCAGGTTTTTGACAGTGATCAAGTTCATGAAAGCTTTCAGAGGTTGGCAAGGGTAATTGACAGCAGGATCATTGTTTCCCATGTAAGCTGTCCTCTTAGTGGGAGCAAGCACAGTGCGCACAATCATCCGTTCACCTTAACATTCTTGAATCATTCATGGTTATTTGCTCACGTGGGAATCGTTGATAATATTGAATCATACAAGACTACTTGCGAGCCCAAGATTGACGTTGACGTTTATACTGCTCGAATTTTTGAATATCTGAGAGACAGGATAGTAGAGATTTTCAACGTTAATCCCTACATCAGTTTCGTTCAGGCTCTTCGAAATGCAATAATGAAAATTAATGCTGAATTCCCGGGATGTTACGCATTCTTTCTGGCGAATGAATCGGTCTTGTATTCCTTTCATAACTTTCGTCCCCTTGTAATTTTGAAAGAATCGGAAAAAATAGGGAATGTTCTGATCGTTACAAGTATTGAAGAAGGCCTTACAGATAAGGGTTGGCATGAAATGTCTCCTAAAAAAGGGGCAATAGGGAAGTTACTGATAATTGCTGGACCTGATCTACTATATTCTGAAGACGTAATCTGATCTTTTAATAATTACTCATCTTTGGTCACAATTTTGCTTGTCTGAAGATATCTGTTAAGTTGTGTTACCCTGCTTGGAGGGATTTTTTGGTTTTTTGACGGGAAAGGGGAGCATTTGAGTTAGATAAAAATGGGCTTGTACATATGGGGGAAGCAAAGGTTAAGGATTGTGGAAAAATTGTTTTTTTGGCATGATTGTTTGCAGTTTCTGCTGGTGAGGTTGTTATTTTGACTTGAGGCGTCAAATACTTTGTTGGACTGTAAAGGAAGGGAAACTATCGCATATGAGTCGGGTTTGAGAAATAAGGCACTGTTTCCCGGAGATTGAACTGAACATTTGGCATGAGAAGGAAAAGGTAGCATATGCAGGATCAACAGGGTGTAGAAAAAGAAATTTCAGCTATTGAAATTGTTAACTACAATCATGGTGACCTGGTAGTCAAAGAGGGCGAGCATAAAAGACTATTCTATGTAATATTGCAGGGGACCGTTCGCATTATTTCCCGCGGTAAAACTGTACGAACACTCATGGAGGGGGATATTTTCGGGCTCGAACAGATTTTCTTCAATCACCCCGCCAATTTTACGGCCAAGGTTATAGAAGGTGCCAGGATAGCTTCCTACGGTCCTCATGCCGCTGACTATTTCCTGTACCATCACCCCCAGATGGCCGAAAGAATTGTTTTGTCGATATTGAAACAGCTTGAAGTAACAACGGAAGTAGCTGCAGGTGAAGAACCGGAAATTTCCATCGAACCTCCAAAGTTGAAATTTTACGAAGATGGGGATGTAATTATACAAGAAGGCACCGTTGAAACGGATATTTATCGATTGGTTTCGACGGAAGGTGGTCTGAGAGTGACCAAAAAAGGCAAAGAAATTGCCAGAATAACTGAACCCGGAGAATTCTTTGGAGAAATGGCCTCCATTTTGAGAGAAAGACGCACTGCTACCATTACATCTATAGGTAAGAGCATTGTACAAGTATACTCCGGTGAAAGCATAGAAGAATTGTTGGAAGAACACCCTGATATGGCCAAAAAGATGATAATAACGCTGGCCAACAGGCTCGCTGAGGCGAACCTGAAAATTGTTGAAACAGAG
>QMLL01000230.1 GCA_003646715.1 Deltaproteobacteria bacterium | reverse complement strand
TGGGATAACTGCTATGATATTCTGGCAAGCCACAATAAATATAGGAATGGTATTGGGGCTTCTTCCCGTGGTTGGTATCACTCTTCCACTTATCAGCTACGGTGGATCATCAATGCTTACCACCCTGATATCCGTGGGCATTTTATTGAATATAAGTATGCGAAAATACATGTTCCAATCGTGAGTTGGAGACATTTTTCTTTTTTTTGTGATTTTTTTTACTTTTTGCTTGCAATTCGCTCATATCTATGCTAATCCCATTTCCCGAAAGTGGCAAGTCTTACGGTTCTCCTCTTTAGTTCTACGTTAATAAGCAATTGATGGATTAAGTGAAAGCTTTGCAGAATAACATAAGGGCTTTGTGATATAAATAACACAAGCAAAAAGTTGGTAGAGGTTTAATCCATGCTGAACATCAACATAACACTTTTCATTCAGATTGCGAACGTCCTGATTCTTCTTTACATCTTGAATAAGATATTATATAGGCCAATCAGGACCATAATTAAGAAGCGCAAAGAGACTATAGATGATTTTACAAAGAGAATTGAGGGGTTAGATGGCGAAGTTCAGGCTGCTCTAGAGAAGTTTCAGGCTGAACTTCGAGAAGCCAGGCGCGCAGGCAGGCAGAAAGTTCAGGTTCTAAAGGAAGAAGCTTTCAAAGAGGAAAAAACCCTGCTTGATGAAGCTAAGAAGGAAGCCGAGCGCTTGATCGCTTCTATAAGGGAAAAGATCAAAGAAGAGATTGGGCAGGCTAGAGAGCAGCTTCGGGGGCAGATACAAATCTTTTCTCTCCAACTGGCTGAGAAAATCCTGGGGAGGAGCGTTAAATGATAGTTAGGAAAGCGTGGAAATACTTGCTGGGGGTACTGGGATCATCTGGCATCCTGGTTTTGTTAGGCTGGGTTTTTGCCACGGTATGTATAGCCGCAGAAGGGGCCCATGGTGGTGGGAGTGCACAATTTAAGGATTTCCTGTACAGGATTTTGAATTTTTCGATACTTGTAGGTGTTATGTACTACGTCACCAAAAAGCCTCTTGCCAACTTCCTTGCCAATAGAAAAGAATCCATCCGCAGAACTCTTCAGGAGCTTGAGTTAAAAAAGGCTGAAGCAGAGAAAAAATATGAAGAATATCAGGGTAAGCTTGCGGCTCTGGATGAAGAGACCAAGAAGATAATTGAGGAGTACATCCAGGAAGGCGAAAGGGAAAAGCAAAAGATCATCGAAGCTGCTAATAAGCAGGCACAATATATAAAGGAGCAGGCTCAATTTGCTATAAGGCAGGAAGTTAAGACGGCTAAGGCTGATCTTCAAAGAGAGATCGCTGAGATGACGGTGAAAACGGCTGAGGAGATCCTTAGAAAGAATATCAAGAAAAAGGATCATGACCGGTTGATAGATGAATTTAGAAAGAAGGTGGTGAAGGCGAAGTGAAGAACCTAATTTTAGCCAAGCGTTATGCAAGGGCTCTTCTCACAATCGGGCAAGAGGATAAGAAGTACAAAAAGTACGGGGAAGAGCTTGATGCGTTTGTGGGTTTTCTGAAGGAGAATCCCGAGGTAGAAAATGCGATTAGTAACCCTCGCTACCCGGTGGAAAACCGGCAAAATGTCTTAAAGATTATTGTCGAGAAATTAGGGCTGAGCAATGCCGTTCAAAGATTTCTTGCGCTTGTGCTTGAAAAGAAGAGGATGCCGTATATTGCCAGCATTTGCGAATGTTATCACAGCCTTGTAGATGATCTCGAAAATATCAGCAGGGCCAAGATAATTAGCGCTGTGCCGCTGGAGGAAAAGGCCCTTTCGTCGATTACCAAGGCGCTGGAAAAAATAGTTGGACGGAAGATAATTGCCGAGACCAAAACAGACCCCGAGATCATTGGGGGAGTCATTGCAAAAGTTGGTGACCTTGTGCTTGATGGTAGTGTAAAGACACAACTTTTAAATATTAAAGAAAATTTAAAAAGGGGTGAGTAAGGTTCTATGGAAATCAGAGCAGAAGAAATAAGCCAAATTATTAGGGAGCAGATCAAGGGTTACGACAAGAAAGTTGATCTGAGTGAAACAGGAACCGTCCTCTCGGTAGGTGATGGTATTGCCAGGGTCTATGGCTTGGAAAAGTGTATGGCTCTGGAGCTCATCGAATTTCCTACCGAACATGGCACGATCTACGGCCTTGCTCTCAATCTTGAGGAGGACAATGTCGGTGTCGCCATTATGGGTGAAGACATCCACATCAAGGAGGGTGATACTGTCAAGCGAACTGGCAGGATTGCGTCGGTGCCTGTTGGTGATGCTTTGATTGGCCGCGTGGTAAACCCTGTGGGTTTGCCTCTTGATGGTAAAGGGCCGATCGAGGCGAAGGAGACTGCTCGAATCGAGCGAATTGCTCCTGGTGTTATTGAGAGGCAGCCGGTTAATGAGCCCATGTATACAGGTATCAAGGCTATCGACGCCATGACACCTGTTGGAAGGGGACAGCGCGAATTAATCATCGGCGACCGCCAGATTGGTAAAACGGCTCTGGCAGTGGACGCGATCATTAACCAGAAGGATAGTGGTGTTAAATGTATCTACGTTGCTGTTGGCCAGAAGCAGTCTACGGTTGCTCAGGTGGTTGACGTTCTTCGCCGGCACGGTGCCATGGAATACACCACGGTAGTATCCGCGTGCGCTAGCGAACCTGCAACGTTGCAGTACATTGCGCCATACGCCGGTTGTGCTATGGGCGAATATTACAGGGACCGTGGTGAACACGCGTTGATCATCTATGACGACCTCTCTAAACAGGCTGCTGCATACCGCCAGGTGTCACTGCTGTTGAGACGTCCTCCTGCCCGAGAAGCTTATCCTGGAGACATCTTCTATAACCACTCTAGGTTGCTTGAGCGTGCTGCAAAATATAATGATGAAAAGGGGGCAGGCTCGTTGACGGCATTACCAATAATTGAAACACAGGCCGGTGACGTATCAGCGTATATTCCAACAAACGTTATTTCCATTACCGATGGTCAGATTTATCTTGAGCCGGGCCTGTTTTTCGTGGGCGTGAGACCGGCCATTAACGTTGGTCTTTCGGTATCTCGAGTTGGTGGTTCTGCTCAGATTAAGGCCATGAAACAGGTTGCTGGAAGGCTCCGAATGGATCTGGCTCAGTACAGAGAACTTGAAGCGTTTGCGAAGTTCGGAAGTGATTTGGATAAAGCCACACAGCAACAGTTGAATCGCGGTGTTAGACTTGTTGAACTGCTCAAGCAGCCACAGTATCAGCCTATGCCTGTAGAAAAGCAGGTTGTTTCTCTGTACTCGGGTACGAGAGGCTTTCTTGATCCGTTGCCAGTGGAGGCAGTTTCCAAGTATGAACAGGAGATGCTTCAATTTATCGAGCAGAAGTACCCCGAAATCTTCGAGGAAATCAAAGAAAAGAAAGAAATCAGTGATGAGCTTGATAAGAAAATATCCCAGGCGCTCACTGAGTTCGGAGAAATCTTCCAGGCTGAATTAGGATAAGGCTAGAACTGAGAACGATATAAGGAAAGAATGGGTTTGCGCTTATGGCGGCTCTACGGGATATCAAAAGAAAAATAGATGCGGTAAAGAAAACTCAGCAGATCACGAAGGCCATGAACATGGTGGCTGCTGCAAGGTTGAGAAAGATGCAGCAGGCTATGGAAGAATTTGTGCCGTACGCGGAAAAATTCACCGAAGTTATAGGTCGTGTAGCGTCAGGAGTAAATCCTGAAGATTTTGATCTCATTCGCGTTCGGGAGGAGATTAGTAAGATAGAGCTCGTTTTTCTGACTGCGGACAGAGGCCTTTGTGGTGGATTCAATACAAACCTGCTTAATCTGGTGGAAAAGTTTAAGGCCGAGAAAGAGGAGGAGGGGTTACAGGTTTCCCTTACTTCACTGGGGAAAAAAGGTACCAGTTATTTCAGGCACAGGAAAGTCCCCATGCGAGCTACGTATGATGGATTTCTGGGTGCGCCAAACTACGAAGACGCAAAGAAGCTTGGGGATGAGTTAATTGGCTTGTTCGAAACCGGGGAATGTGAGGAAGTATACTTGGTTTACTCCCATTTTTACAGCGTGGCACGAATCAGGCCTAGTGTAATCAAGCTCTTGCCCATAGAACCTAAAGAACAGACTGAAGAGGATGTCTTCATTGAATATATTTTTGAACCGTCTCATGCTGAGGTTTTGAACGATATACTACCAAATGCTATCTATATTAAGTTGTTGGAATCGTTTTATCTGACGGCTGTGAGCGAGCATGCTGCTCGTATGACGGCTATG
>QMLL01000229.1 GCA_003646715.1 Deltaproteobacteria bacterium | reverse complement strand
TCTCACGAAACGTTGAATCCGCACCCCGCATCATGACAGTTTGGGAATAGTCTTTTACGATATCCGCAACAAGCATTCCCAGAGCAGAGAGGGTACCAGGATTTTCGGGGATAAGAACCGTAGATATGGAAAGGTTGTTTGCAAGAAACGGGGCATGCAGGCCTCCCGCACCTCCAAAAGCTACAAGTGCAAACTCTTCAGGATTCTCTCCCCTTTCCACGGAAATAACCCTTATCGCCTTCTCCATGGTTGAATTGGCCACAGAAAGTATCCCCTGGGCCAGGGACACTGGATCCATGCTCAATTGTCTCGCCATTTCAGCAAAATAACCGTTGAGTATATCCCTATGAAGCTTCATTTTACCGCCCAGAAAATGTTCTGCAATGAGACGGCCCAGGAACAAATTTGCATCTGTGACTGTGATTTCTTTTCCGCTGCGTCCGTAGCATATTGGGCCGGGAGAAGCACCCGCACTTCTGGGACCAACCTTTAATGATCCTCCCCGATCAACATAAGCAATGGAACCTCCGCCAGCTCCCACAGTATGAATGTCTATCATAGGAACTTTGACCGGGAATCCCCCGATCTTGGATTCTGTGGTCAGGGACACATCCCTGTTTACGAGCGAGACATCGGTGGATGTCCCCCCCATATCAAACGTAATTATCTTCTCGAATCCCGCAGCCTTGGCCACCTCATACGCCCCGATGACTCCACCGGCTGGCCCGGACAGAATGGTCCTTATTGATTCTCTGGCTGCAGTATCAGCAGAGATACTTCCACCATTTGACTGCATTATTCTGAGCCTGTCACCGGAACCGAGATTTTCCATGAAATATGTTATGTACCGTTTCATTATCGGGGCAACATAGGCGTTCAATACGGTAGTTGAAGTCCTTTCATACTCCCGGAATTCCGGCAAGATCTGGTGAGAAAGTGATGAGTGGAAATCTTCTCCAGTCAGAATTTCTTTTACCGACAGTTCATGCGACGGATTTACAAACGAAAAAAGAAAACAAACAGCCACCGATTCAACCCGCTCTCGCTTAAGTTTATCTACCACATCCCTTATTTCCCGGAGATCAAGCTCTTTTAGAATCTTACCGTCAGATAAAATCCTACAATCGATCCCGAATCGAAGATTAGAAGGAATGACCGAAGCCGGCTTTCGATACTTCAAATCGTAAATTCTTTCTCGGTTCTGGCGGCCAATCTCAATTATGTCTTCAAAACCTCGATTTGTTATCAGCGCTGTTTTGGCTCCTTTTCTTTCGAGAATCGCATTGGTAGCAACAGTCGAACCATGAACTATATCCTTCCTTTTGTCTTCAGCAACAACATTAAGTCCGGCAAGTACAGCTTCTGCAGGGTTTTCCGGTGTTGACAATACCTTGAATATTCGCCTCTCAGAACCATCAAAATAGACAAAATCTGTGAAAGTTCCTCCTGTATCTACTCCGATTACAATCACACTTAAAGCCTCCAGACATCAAATAAACAATGGTGTTCAGGCTTCATAACATACAAACATACCGACAACAAGATTCCATTCTTCCCTAAAGAATTTTGTTAATTGCAGCGTTATGCAGATTTGCATTTTCCCGATTTCCTGTGCTATCCTGCAGCGTAAAAACGTACAGTTTAACAGGACCAATAATGACACTGGTTTTTAAAATCGTAATTGTTTACGCCCTGATTCTGGGATTACTTCTGTTGAATCAGAACAGACTTATTTTTCGTCCATCCAGGGACTTTCCGTTGAAACCATCTCAGTTCGCTCTCCAGCCCGAGGAAGTGCACTTTAAGAGCGCTGACGGAACCGATCTGCACGGCTGGTTTTTCAGTTCGGGTGAAAACGCTCCCTATCTGCTATTTTGCCACGGAAACGCAGGAAACATCAGCGACAGGTTACCAAATATCAAGCTACTGCTGGAAATACCCATTAATGCCTTTATTTTTGACTATCGGGGTTATGGTCTTAGCCAAGGAAAACCGACCGAAAAGGGGGTATATGAAGACACAGAAGCAGCATATGAGTTTTTGCATAAGAAGAAAAGGGCAAAACCCGAATACATTACCATTTTTGGCAGATCTCTAGGAGGAGCAATAGCGATAGAGCTTGCGCTACGAAAACCTGTTGGATCGATGATCCTCGAGAGTACTTTTTATTCATTAAAAGACCTTGTTGGAAGAATTTTCCCTTACATGCTTTTCTATCCGTTTATTCCGTCCAGATTTAACAATGGAGAAAAAATCAAGAATATTCACGTTCCGGTCCTGTTTATTCATGGTGATGCAGATACCACCGTCCCATGGACTCAAGGGAAAAAGCTTTTTGAGGCGGCAAACCATCCCAAAGAGTTCTGGCTGGTCAAGGGTGCTCACCATACGGATGCCTATGAAATAAATCCGACAGAATACCTTAGCAGGCTTAGAGATTTCATATTGACAACCCGGTAGATCGTAATTTAAGTTCGTATCCATAAGTCATTTTGCTGGGAAATTTGAACTAGGGAAAGAGGAGGAGTCAAATGTCGAAGAGGGTGATCAACTTCAATCCTGGTCCGGCCGCATTGCCTTTACCCGTTTTGGAAGAGATCCAAGAAGAACTCCTGAATTATAAGGGATGCGGTATGTCTGTTCTGGAAATAAGCCATCGTTCCGACACCTTTACCTCCATCATCGAGGATGCAGAAAAGAGGCTGAGAAGATTGATGGGGCTTAACGATGATTACACTGTTTTATTTTTACAAGGAGGAGCCAGTTTTCAATTCGCAATGATACCAATGAATTTGATGCATGGAGACCAAGTTGCAGACTACATAAATACTGGCACGTGGTCAACTAAAGCCATCAAGGAAGCTCAGATTCAGGGGAAAAACGTTAATGTCGTCGCCTCCTCGGAAGACAAAAATTTTTCCTACATTCCAAAAGACATTAATTTTACCAGAGATGCCGTTTACGTTCACATTACATCAAACAACACAATTAAGGGAACTCAATGGGCCGAATTCCCGGACACAGGCGGCGTACCCATTGTAAGCGACATGTCATCCGATATACTAAGCAGAAAAATTCCCGTGGAAAAGTTCGGCCTTATCTATGCAGGGGCGCAAAAAAACCTGGGCCCGGCTGGTGTGACAGTTGTTATCATCAGAAAAGATTTACTGGAGCTTTGCGCGGACGATCTTCCCACGATGCTAAAATACAAAACCTTTGCAGAGAAAAAGTCACTGTTTAATACCCCACCTTGTTTTGCTATTTACGTGGTGCAACTGGTCCTTAAATGGCTTGAAGAGACAGTTGGAGGGGTTGAAAAGGTAGAGGAGATTAACAGGCAAAAGGCAAAAATTTTATATGACCTGATAGACTCAAGCGATTTTTACCGCGGAACCGCAGAGCCAGATAGCCGCTCCATGATGAATGTTACTTTCAGGTTGCCTACACCCGAACTGGAAGCGCAATTTATCGAGGAAGCAGCCGCGAACGGCCTGGCAGGGCTAAAAGGTCACCGATCAGTGGGTGGTTGCAGGGCCTCCATTTATAACGCAACCAGTCTTTCAGCCGTGCAAACCCTGGTAGACTTCATGGATAGTTTTGCCAAGAAACACCGCTAGCTATCTACGGTTTCAACTTCCACGTTTTCTTCCAGAGGGATTAGCTCGTCGCTGGTCAGATCAAGTATGTAGTCTTCCTGAGGTCGCGAGATGGCACGCAACTCTGGAGGAATATCCAGGATTTGCCTGAGGTCTTCAGGCAACGCTGCTAACGGCACCCTAAGAAAGGGGGCACCAATACCCGGAGGGCCCCCTTCATCATACTGGCCATCCAGCTCTTCTGCTTCCTCCGGGGAAATGATCCTCACACCCTGACTGCCACCGGAAACAACCAATGCAATGTTTCCGTCTTCCAGGAATTTCCCCCAGTAAATCTTAAGGGGGACAGGACCCACGTGCGACCATCCTATTACCTTTTCAGGTTTCTGATTGCTACTCAGTACTAACCAGACTTCATCTCTTGTAATAATCTTGGACAGTCTCTTTACCTTCGTTTTCCGCCTTGTCTTATCAACCTGGATACCAACATCGTAGTAAAAGGTGTTAACAACACTTAACACGTCAGGTGGAAGGTCCCTCGGTTCAAGCGAGAGATAAGAAAACGACCATCCTGGCGGAAGATCTTTTTCTTTAGGGTTCCACACCACCTCTTCTTCCGCATTGGCAAGCACCCTTAACCCTTTATCGCCACCACATATAATCAGGTCAATTCGTCCGCTCAGAAGCTCGGTCCAGAAAACACTGATATT
>QMLL01000228.1 GCA_003646715.1 Deltaproteobacteria bacterium | reverse complement strand
GCGTTGAAAGTTTTTATGCTGAGACAGTCGATGCAGAAACAGTCAGACATTTTAGAAACAGAAGAGAAAAGAGAAGCAACTCAGGTTGGATTCTATGTGTTTCAGGCAACACTGGCTATTCCGGGAGGCTGACTATCCATCCTAAGTTTTCCGGCTCTGCAAAAGTTCTGATGACCCTCGCTTACAAAATTGCGGACATAGAACCGATTTCTGCTCAGGGTTTATTGCCGGAATTTGAAGAATACTTTGGGGTAAAAGTTGAGTCCCTCGATCGAGAAGTTCCTTCTCTGGACGAGAAATCTCAGCTGAAGATCCTGCCATTGAAGGATTCGTTTCTTCAGGATACAAAACTTGTCCTGGATCCCAGGGGAGTTTGGCTATTGGGATCAAGCTGGCCCGACCCGGATAGATTCAAGAGTCTGGTTTTGCTTTGTTATGCACTTGTTCATGTCAACAATTGATGCATGTTGGAATCTGCTATTTTGAGAAATCAAAACCCGGGGGAATTTCCTCCGCCGCCCTTTCGTTATCTGCTGGAGCTTTTCTTAATTTGAGCCTTGGATTTCTGTTCTTAGCTTCTTTTTTGTATGATCCTTTTGAAAGGCGTACTTCTCCGAATATTTCCACAACTATTGCCTTTTCTCCATTTACCGGACAGTGGGTTTCGCAATACCCGCAACCGCTGCATTTGTCCGGTTCAACAACAGGTACCCTGTTTTTCTTCTCTTTTACTGCAATGAACGTGACCGCATTGTAGGGACAAACCTCATCGCAGACGAGACACTTTCGGTCCTGGTTCCACGCGAGGCACCGATTCTTGTAGATTCTTGTTGTACCGATCTTGCAAAATATTTTCTCGCTCAGCGGCATGGGACGTATGGCACCGGTAGGACATACCTGACCACACAGAGAGCAATCCTTGTCACAAGGTGCATAGATTTTGCCACTATTATCAGCGTATAGCAGACCAGAAAAGAATCCGACTCTTTTTTAACTCGAATATAGATCTACCTCTGGTATGGGCTGATCGAGTGATCACTGCAGCGGTGCTTGATAATTTGCTTTCCAACGCCATTAAATACTC
This sequence comes from Deltaproteobacteria bacterium, assembly GCA_003646715.1. Classification (GTDB taxonomy): domain Bacteria; phylum Desulfobacterota; class Syntrophobacteria; order B119-G9; family B119-G9; genus B119-G9. The sequence goes on along the minus strand of QMLL01000228.1, from coordinate 3,245 downwards.
AAAACCTGGAAAATCAGTGAAAATTCAAATCACTGCCAAGAATAAATGGGTTGAATGTAGCGTTTGTGACGAAGGGCCTGGAATTAGCGAAACTGATCAAAGGAGGCTCTTCGAACCAGGGTCCCAGCTCACACCCAAACCTACCGGTGGGGAACCATCCACGGGGTATGGCCTTGCAGTCGCTAAGGAGTATATCGAAAGTCTGGGTGGTAGTATTTGGTGTGAAAGTACTCTTGGGAAGGGTTCGTGTTTCAAGTTCAGGCTACCCAGGTATAAAGGGAATAATTGCGAGGAAAGCGAACCTAGAGATGAATTAAACGCTCAGATCCGCGAAGGAGATAAAATCGTCAAACCTGCCTGAAAAAACGAAAAAGGAACCATCTTTAATCACGGTTCCCTCTCTTTCCTATCTTCTTACCTTGATATAAACTTACTGATGCCGAAGGGGAGACTCGAACTCCCACGGGGTAACCCCCACTAGACCCTGAACCTAGCGCGTCTACCAGTTCCGCCACTTCGGCATCGCGAAGAACAAAAACATGTTGCAAACGTTTTTACTATTAAGTATTCTATCTTGGTTTTTTTGTCAAGAGACATATGCGTTCAGGAGGGACATCGGAGGAAATGAAAGTTATCAATGGATTGGAGAATGTGACTCAACCTTTTAAGAACCCGGTTTTGACCATCGGCAATTTCGACGGAGTGCACCTGGGACACCAACAGTTATTCAAGCACGTGTTGAAACGAGCCAGGGAAATAAATGGTGAAGCTATTGTGATGACTTTTTATCCTCACCCTCTGAAAGTCTTAAGACCTGAAAACAGCGGACCGCCTGTCATAACATGCCATAACCAGAAAATAAGGCTAATAGAACAGTGTGGGATTGACGCCGTAATCACGGTGAATTTTACGAAAGAATTCGCTCAGTTGAGCGCACGTGAATTTGTTGAAAATATACTGTTGAAGAAAATCGGTCTCAAAGTTATCGTGGTGGGATGGGATTATCAATTTGGGCGCAATAGAGAAGGGAATATAGAGTTCCTGAAAGAAGAAGGGAAGAGATTGGGATTCGCTGTAGAAGTACTTGATTCAATAAAAGTAAACGGAATGATCGTTAGCAGCACCATGGTTAGAAAATGCGTACTCGAAGGAGACCTCAAAAAAGCTGAAAAACTCCTCGGCAGGAAGTACGAAATTGTTGGTGAAGTCGTAAAAGGACGAGATCGAGGTGGTCGTTTACTTGGATTTCCCACTGCAAACATCAGGATGGACGATAAGCTTTGCCCTCAAACCGGTGTATACGCTGTTGAGGTCGTTGTTGATGGTAAGGTCTACGGTGGAGCTGCCAACATTGGGTATAATCCTACCTTTGGTGATGAATCTCTCTCTCTGGAAACCCACATATTTGACTTTTCCGGTGACCTTTACGGGAAGGAAATAGTTGTCAGACTCGTTGAAAGGCTGAGAGAAGAAAAGAAATTTTCCGGCCCTGAAGAACTGGCAAAGCAAATCAGTATAGACATAGAAAAGGCGAAGAAGATTCTTTCCAATATCCAAACTTAATAATGAGCTATCCTGTCCAATCAGCTTTGGCCTGTTCTCCAGGTATAGTAGCTGTTATTGCTGCTTTAAGAGAAGAGCTGGCTCCCTTGCTTTCCAGCCTGAGGGCAAAAAAACTCTGCTGTCGCCATAAGCAAAAATATTATTCCTCTACGATTAGGGGACAACGTGTGATTCTGGTTCGCGCCGGCATTGGTTTTGAGAACGTAACGAAGGCATTGAACTTTTTGAACCGGATAAGCAAGCCAGAACTTGTTATGAACATTGGGTTTGCCGGAGCTCTTACCGGTGAGCTTGAGATAGGTGATGTTGTATTCATCAAGGAATCCATAAAGTGGCCGGAATGCACGAAAGTACAATTAAAATTTCAGCCGATTTCTCTGCAAAAATTCCATGGGAATTTTAGAACCTATCCCGCTGTTTCTTTAACTGTTCCCAGGATGGTTTCGAAGTCAAAACTATCAAAACTGGATGTCATTAGCAAAAGCGAAGAAGAATGGGTAGTTGACCTTGAAACCTTCCATTATGCCCGAAGATGCCAGGACATGGAATTCCCTCTGGTTGTGGTACGTAGCATTACAGACACGCTTGGTGATGAGTTTTCTTTCAATTTAGAAGAAATAACAGATAAGAGCGGGCATGTAGACCCTCTTTTGGCTTTTCGCCTTACCATGCAGAGGCCTGCTTTGGCCCCTCATTTCTGGCATCTCTGGCGTGTGTCCACGAAGGCGGCCACTAATCTTGCAAAAGCTACGATCTCTTATATCGCGAGCAAGTAATTTTTAGTCATTCACGTTTGGCAAAATAAACTGGTAACGGAGCGGCATCAGATAGCCTTCAAACTGCTCTCTAACCCATTCTTTTACTTCGCTATCAAAAAGTATATCTATAACACCTCGTCGCTTTGGCGTGGGATATACCAGCTTCGGTTCTCCCTTGATTTTAGCCATCTTAGCCAATTCCTTGACGGCATCCTGAAAATTCCCTAACTCATCCACGAGTCCGAGTTCTTTGGCCTGCTGACCAGTAAAAATTCTGCCATCTGCTATATTTTTTACCTTTTCTACCGGTAACTTACGTCCCTTTGCGACGTCATTCACAAACTGCTCGTGCACATTCTTAACCAATTTTTCCAGGTATTCTTTTTCCTCCGGTTTCATCTCTCTTCCAGGATTGCCTATGTCTTTGAACTTTCCGCTTTTGATTGTTATTGGCTTATATCCGATTTTCTTGAAAAGCTCGGTAAAGTTGCCGAAGTTTATGATTACACCGATGCTCCCCGTAAGTGTTCCCGGATTGGCGACAATTTTTTTGGCTCCAGCTGCAATATAATAACCACCGGATGCTGCAATGCCGCCCAGCGAAGCCAGAACCGGTTTGGTCTTGGAAACTCTTACAACTTCGCGGTAGATCTCTTGTGACGGTCCTACTCCTCCACCTGGCGATTCTATCCTCAATAAAATTCCTTTAATGGATGAGTTTTTTCTGTATTCATCAAGCGTGTTGAGGATTGGCTTCGAATTGGCGATAACGCCTCTAACTTCAATTACCCCGATCTTATTGCCCAGGCTTATTATTGTTTTTTTACTTTTTATGGAACTGACCCACGCGATGGATCCCAGCAGGATACCAAAAAAAATAAATAAACCTAGCAATCCAAAGAAAAGACTCTTACGCTTCACTTC
>QMLL01000227.1 GCA_003646715.1 Deltaproteobacteria bacterium | reverse complement strand
GTGCTTCTGTTTTTCACCATGGTGGCATCAATTATCCTGGGCATGGGGGTGCCTCCTGTTGCTGCGTATATCGTGCTGGCCATTTTAGTCGTACCTGCCCTTATAAAGTTAAACGTCTACCCGCTTGCAGCTCATCTTTTTGTCTTTTATTTTGCGATAATTGCTGGCATAACTCCCCCGATGGCTCCCGATGCATTTGTAGCTGCGGGTATCGCGGATGCTCCAATGATGCGAACGGCGTTTACCGCCTGCCGACTAGCACTTGTTATTTTTATTATTCCTTATATGTTTGTTTATAATAATGCTTTGCTTCTGGTGGGTAACGTCGTCCAGATACTGAGTGTTTGTGTAACGGCGTTTTTCGGTGTTTTGGCTCTGGCATGCGCTGCTCAAAATTACTTGGGTGGGAAGCTTCCCATCTTTGTTAGAGGTTTGCTCTTCCTTGGAAGTGGCTGTTTGATATATCCGGGATTGTTATCGGATCTTATTGGTATGCTGATAGTGGTGTCGATATTCTGGTTTAGAGTTCCACGCCTATTCAAAAATTTGCGTTTCCATCTTGTAAAATAATATTAGGTGTGGGAAATGTCGCTGGAAGTGTTAAGGTACATACTGGAGCTGATACTGAGAGGTTAATATGGTTGTGAAAGAAGGAGCTGTCTCCCTGGAATACAATCTGGCGGAATATCTGGCTAATATCACGTTCGATAGTTTGCCTGAAGATGTCGTAAATTATTGTAAACTTCTTGTTATTGATTCTCTGGGAGTTACTCTCGCCGGTGTAAGGGCTCCCGGATGCAGAGAAATGATCAATGTCGTTAGCCGGTGGCAGGTTCCGAATGGATCCACAATACTGATTTACGGAATCGGGGTACCGGCGCCTCTTGCTGCTCTGGCAAACAGCACCATGATGCATGCGCTGGATTTTGATGACACTCTTGACACATCGGCTCTTCATACGTTTGTTTCCGTATTTCCTTCCGCGTTGGCTGCGGCGGAAGCTCGTGGGAAGGTTAACGGGAAAGACTTTATTACGGCTCTCGTTGCTGGCGTGGAAATCACGTGCAGACTTGGGCTGGCATGCACAAGACCTCTATCCTGGATTCGAACCACCACATGTGGTACATTCGGCGCTGCCGCAGCGGCTGGAAAGATATTAGGTCTCAATTACGAGGAATTAAAAAATGCCCTTGGCATCGCCTACAGTCAATCGTCCGGAAATGCTCAATGCTTGGTAGAAGGACGACTTGTGAAGCGACTTCAACCAGGTTTTGCTTCTCAGGCAGGTGTAATCTCTGCATTTCTTGCTCGGTCCGGAATCACTGGTCCTGAAAGATATCTGGTGGGAAAATTCGGATTTTTCCCTCTTTACGAACATAACCAATTCAACGAGGACTCCATAGTTGAAAATCTTGGAACCAGGCATTCGATCCTGTCGTTGAGCATCAAATCGTATCCATGTTGCAGGATGACACATGCTTCGATTGATGCCGCACTTTCAATTCGCGAATTTGTCAAAGACAGGCTCGATACCATAGAGAAGATAGAGGTGCTCGTTCCCAAAATGCCTGCGGAAATGGTCGGAAAGCCATTTGAAATTGGTCCCAACCCCCAGGTAGATGCTCAGTTCAGCATTCCTTACACTGTGAGCGTTGCTCTCATCCGTGGTGACGTATTTTTGCAGGATTTTGAAGTGCCCAATATTATAGATGAGAAGGTTTTGAGTCTTGCGAAAAAAGTGAAAGTGGTCGAAGCACCGGATTTCCCGGCCAAAGAAATGTCTTATGCTGCTTTGACGGTGAAAATGGTAGACGGACGAGAATTCAGAAAAGAAGTACGTGCGCCAATCGGTAGTGTTGAAAACCCTCTTACGAAGGAGCAATGTTACGAGAAATTCAGGAAATGCCTCGAATACAGTAAGCTCGATTTAGATGCGGTAGTTATTGATGAACTCATTGAAGCGGTTGAGGAACTGGAGAAATTGGATGACGTGGGACGGATTTCTCGGCTAGCCAGGGCAAAAGTGTAAGACATGCAGGTGAATTCAAAAAAACTTAAAAAAGATCTCGAAAAAATCGTTGGTAAAAATTACGTTTTTGTTGATAAGCCTACAGCGTTTGCGTATGCCAAGGATACGATGCCGTGGAAAGTCCGGCAGCATAACATACCCTATGCAGTGGTTAGACCTTGCGATTCTGCAGAAATATCCGAAATCTTGAAATATGCCAGCAATCGCGAAATACCTGTTCACATCCACGGTTCTGGAACTTCCCTGGTTGGCCTTGGAAGACCAAAGACCAATTGTATCGTGCTGGACATGGGCAGGCTTACCGACCTGGAGATATACCCGGAGAGGGGATATTTTGAAGTTGGAGCAGGGTACCATATCGGGAAACTCAGAAAAAAGCTCCTTTCTCATAATGCCCTGTTACCTGCCTTTCCCGGAAGTGAACCAGTGGCGACCATTGGAGGTCTCATATCCGTTAACACCAGTGCTCATGGCGTTGATGCCACTCTCTTCAAACCGGGAGATTTTGTCCTTGGCCTTGAAGTAGTTCTGCCCACTGGTGAAATTTTGCGGACAGGAACTGAATCCATCAGAAGACCTGCAGGTATTGAGCTGACAAGATTCTTTGTCGGCTCTGAGGGACTCCTGTGCGTTATATGTAAGGTAAGAATGCGCCTGGTTTCTCATCCTCACCTCAGGAATATTATGGCCTGTTTTAAAGACACCGAGAGCATCCTGGATACGGTTGTTGCTATGTATCGCGAAGGCATACCGACTCCAATGTTTTTCGAATATCTGGACGAGAAGGCTTCCAGGATCGGTTTTAGCGCCGTGGGGCTGGAAGAGCCGGAAGGGGCTGTGGCGCTAATTACGGTTTCGTCGAGCACAGGAGTTGGTGCCGATGAAAAAGCCCGGGTCTTTCTTGAATTTCTTGAAAGGCAGAAACCGTTGAGTGCCAGGATAGTGGAAGATGATTCAGAATGGGATTTGATTTGGAGAAGTCGCTCGGAAGCCGGGAATTATTTATACAGGCTGGGGACAACCTTTGGTAGCGAAATCACTGTCAGGGTTGACATGCTCAAAGAGGCTTTTAGAGAAGCCCGTGAAATAATCCTTAACCTGGACAGTTATAAGGGGAATGAATTCTTTTCTTTTGGACATATAGGGGCTCCCACAATGCATGCATATGCTTTTGTGCGTGCTAAAGATCTACCAGATGAGACAACTATAGCTATAGCTAATGAAGTACGCGAGAAAACCGAAGCCCTGAACATCAAATATGGCGGGTGCGGTGGCGAATGGGGACTTACAGCGCAGCGAGTGGAGTTTCTGAAAAAGAAGTATGGAAGCGATTACTATAATCTTCTTGTGAAGCTAAAAAAGGTACTTGATCCCGCCAACATTTTAAACAGGGGAAATCTAGAGGGGTGGATGTGACGGAGGACAAAACGGTTAGAGAAGTAGTCCTGAAGGAAGTGACAAAATGCCGATCGTGCCGTTTTTGCGTGGACGTGTGCCCCACGTTTCAGGCTTCCGAAGGCGTGGAGTCCATGTCCGCATACGGAAGGATTCAGATTCTGAGGTATTTACTTGATGGGGCTCTGGAGTTTGATGATGCGTTCGCGTACCTGTTTTATAGTTGCCTCCAGTGTAAGCGATGCGAAGAAGTGTGCAGGGAAAAGGGACAAGATGTTGATATTTGCAATGCGATAAGATTAGGCAGGAGAATGCTGGCCGGTGGACTGTTGCACAAATCTTGAAATGAAAAGATCCAAGAAGTTTCTTTCCCGGGTGATTTCCATTTTATGTGACAATACTAGGAAATCCGGGGATCCCCTGGGATTCAGAGCCAAGTACTGGTATCACTGGGCAAGTGGTAATAATATACCCGGTAAGTCCGAGTGTATACTTTTTACCGGGAGAATGTACCAGATGTTGCCCTACCTTCTTAGAATAACCGATTTAATGGGTAGCTCCAAAGGTCTCCTGTCCATGTGGGGTGTAAACAAGTTCCTGGATGTCGGTAAATCCTATTTCGGGGAAATATTGCTCAGGGGATCAGCTCGTAAAGAGAAGAAAATCAGGGAAAGGGCTGATAAAATCTTAAAGGGTATTGTAAAAGCACTTTCCATAACAGGGCAAACACCCGGTTACCTGTTTGAGGAAGACCCATACAGTGGTGCACTTCTTTTTGACCTAGGTCTTGAAGAAGATCTTAAGTCACACCTGGAAAAAATTGCCGAGCTGTTAGAAAGAAAGGGTGTAAAAAGAATAATTACTGTGGATCCGCACTCCACATTTATTCTTAGGGAAATCATGCCG
>QMLL01000226.1 GCA_003646715.1 Deltaproteobacteria bacterium | reverse complement strand
CAGACCCCTGAAACTGTTAAACGATATTTGGTGGAGGAAGCCTACGAAGCAGTGTCGGAAGTTGAAAGGCGAAATAGCTCCGGGGTGATGGAAGAGCTGGGAGATCTAATTTTCATGACTCTTTTTATGGCATATCTTTTTCAGCAAAGAGGAGATTTTACCATAGAGGATGTTCTCAAGAAAGCTGCCGCCAAAATGATTTACAGGCATCCTCACGTGTTTGCCAACAGACACGTGGAATCCCCCGACGAAGTAAAAGAAAACTGGGAACGGTTAAAAAAACAGGAAAAAAGCAAGAAATCCGATAAACTTGACATACCCCGTTCTTTGCCCGCTCTTATGAGAGCCCATCGGCTTGTGGGGCGAGCCTGGAGCCTGTCCTGTCCCGATGATAATCCGCCTGGAATCAGAACTTTTATCTGTAACCAATTGAAAGCGCTGGAAGACTTGTCCGGAGAAACGAATTCGGCGGATAAAGCGCGCAAACACATGGGAGAGAGCCTGATGGCCATGGTGTGCCTTGGAAGAAAATACGGTATAAATGCCGAAGATGTCCTTCACGAGGCGATCCAGCGAAGGCTTGAGAGCTCGAACCCTGCAGCCTCCTGACGCCGTAGCGAAATGGTTTATTTTTCCTACGCGTAAATCCGGAAGGGTTTCTAGAGGTTTTTGAGGCGGTTTTTGGTAGACTGGGAAACCTTAGTCGATGTCAGGACTGCATTTTTTATTAACTTGTCCCTCATCCAGCTCCTGTTTTTGGAAATCACCTGAATTATGTCTCCGGTTGTTGCCGGTGCTCGCAACAGATTGATGATGAATCTTTTGGGTACCCTTCCTGAATTCAAAATATCCATGATTACTTTTTTGTCTTTACCGGTGAGCACGGGCAATTTTTTGATGACTTCCCCTTCACTATTCAGGAACATTCCTCTAAGTTCCCCGGCAGACATCCTGTTCATCAATGTTCTCAACCGGGCTCTCGCCCGATTTCTTACTTCCCTGGAAATGTTTGGGTTTTGAATTACTTTTGTTACTTCTGGAAGAGGTAAGTAATCAAGTATTCGAAAAGAAACTTTGATAGGAGTATGAGGGTTTTCAAGTAACCTGCGCTTGATTGTATGGTTGGTAAACCAGCGGCTTATTCTGCTTATTTTTTCGAGTATTCTTGCGCTCCGGGCTCGTTCGATTATCCGGATAATTTCGGCGGACGTGAGTTTTTTATTTTCCAGTAAATTTTCCAGTACCTTTTCGTTACTTTCCTGGGAAATAATAATGACCAGTGCTTCTCTGGGGGCAGAACGTACGAGAAGTTGTTTTTGGTCTATATTTATTCTTCCCCAGTTTGAAGGAAGCTTTTTTAAATCCCAGTTAAACTCGGTTATATTTTCCATGCTGTAAGAAAATTTGGTATTTGGTCTTCATTCAGAAGGAACGTTTACAGGCGGAGCGTCTTTAGTGTTTGTATTATACTGTTACTCCTGGTAGATTAACATAACAGCAGACCTGTCTGCAACTTACATTTGTCTGGATTACAAATTATTTTTGAAAATGACAATGTTGTAATTATACCAATGGCTTGAAGTTGCCCGTGTGATGGAAAGGGGAGGCAATGCACTGGATAGAAAATAATGGTGTCAGAATCTATTACGAAATTGAAGGTGATGGTGATCCGGTAATTTTTTTCAGTGGTGTTGGAGGTGGAAGCTGGTCATGGTATCGACAGATACCTTATTTCACCAAGAAATACGAAGTTGTGGTGTTTGACAATCGCGGAGCCGGAAAATCTGATAAGCCCAGAGAGCCTTATTCCATGGAAGATTTTGCGGAAGACGGTGCGCTAATACTTGATAGGCTTGGTATATGGAAGACATTTGTGGTTGGTATTTCAATGGGCGGAATGATTGCACAAACTTTCGCTTTGAGATATCCAAAGAGGGTCAGAGCGCTTGTACTCGGTGCAACCCATTGCGGAGGCTCGGAAAGAATTCCTCCCGAACCTGAAGTACTGGCCTGCTTTATGGACAACGAAGGATTAACCGAAGAGGAAATCATTGATAAGAACACGAGGATCCTATTCAGTGCCAACTTTCTCCTCAAGCACCCGAGGGAAGTGGAAGAATACAAGCAGGTTCAATTGCAGGCTGGGGTTCAGCCGCAGTATGCGCTGGAATACCAGCTTCTAGCCATTCGGAATTTTTCTTGCTGCCATAAACTTCACAATATCGAGGCACCTACGCTCATTGTGGCGGGCAGCGACGATATCCTTGTGCCCCCGGAAAATTCTAAAATTTTAAAAGATCGCATCCCGAATTCCGAACTGGTTCTGCTACCTGATGTCGGACATGCGATTCATGTCGAAGCTGCGGATCAATTTAATCGCCTTGTTGATAAATTTTTCGAAAAGCACTAGGTGTTGAACAGTTTCAGAGCCCGGACAAAAAAGTCTCCACTGCATCTGAGATTTTCTTCTCCTTTCCAAAATAGAAATGGTCTGTTCCCTGAACAGTGACGAGCGATAGCTCGCACGAAAGGCTACTGCACCAGCTTTTCAGACTTCTTAGAGGGCAAATGTAGTCATCAGTTCCTGCAATGATTAAGCATTTATAGTCTTCCGGTATCTCCAAACCCGAAAAATCATAGATGCCGGTGGGTGGAGACACGAGAATAAGGGGATAATTTTCGGAAATCTGGTGAAGAGAACTGGCAATTATCCATGCGCCGAAAGAATAGCCAGACAGCACTATCTCGCTGTACCCCTTTTCTTTGCAATACTGGAGTACGATTAAGAGATCGCGACCTTCCCCTGCTCCTTCGGCGTAAAACCCGTCACTTCTTCCAACGCCCCTGAAATTGAATCGGAGAGCAGAATAACCTGACCTTTGCATGCCGTCCCGCAAGGCGTAGACCACGTTGTTTTCCATGCTGCCTCCAAACTGAGGATGCGGATGGCAAATTATGCCTATTTTTTGGGGATTTACGTCCAAAAGTGCAGCTTCCAGTTGACCGGCTTCGGCTTTTATGAATAATTCTTTTTCCGTGGGCATAAAATTTCCTCCCGAAATGTTATTTTTATGTTAACTAACCTGTTAGAGATTTGTATAACAAGAATATAGCAGAGTAAAGATTTTAAAGCATTCCACTTGAAAAAGTAGCAGGATGAGGTTTACGCCATGGGTATGTTTAAAACAGCATTGGTGCTAAGCGGGGGAGCGGCAAGAGGGCTTGCTCATATTGGCACTATAGCCGAGCTTGACAAGTATAAAATTGACTTTGACATTATTGTGGGAACCAGCATGGGATCTATAATCGGTGCGCTGTATGCTTTATACAGAAATCCCAAAAAAATATATGAGTATGTTTACGACTACCTAAACGGCGAACTTTTTCAGCGAAACTGGCTCCCTGTTCAGGAAGGGGAAGCGTCAGAAGGTGGATCCGGTTTTTTTCACAAGTTTCTCGTAAATTTGCAAAAGAGCATCTACTACACAAGGTCTCTAACCCGCTTGAGTCTCATAACGCCTGAGAACTACGAAGAAATGATAAATGCAATGTTTGAAGACATTTTAATTGAAGATCTCCCAGTGAAATATGGAGCAGTGGCGGTTGACTTGTCGACCGGCGAGGAAGTGGTTATCTGTTCTGGGCCCCTCAGAAAAGCTATTGCAGCAAGCTGCGCCATTCCCGGGGTGCTGCCTCCCATTGAAATAGAAGGGAGGCTGCTGGTGGACGGTGGTGGTCTGGATAACTTACCGATAGTGCCTGCATTGGAGATGGGGGCCGGTTTTGTAGTAGCGTCCGATGCCTCATGGGAAATCAAGGACCTGGAACTGGAAGTGAGTTGTGCGCTAGATGTGGTATTCAGAACGAATGATATTACCAGGCTTTACCTGAACGAAATCAGAAGAAACATGGCTGATCTGCTGATTGAACCGAGGGTGGGGCATATACAGTGGACAGAATTTAACAGAATAGCAGAAGTGGTTGCAGCCGGACGGAAAGCAGCTCGTACCAGACTTAGGGATTTTCGCTGGAAAAAGCTACAGTTCTGGTTATATACTTTTGGAGGGCTTACAACGCGCAAGCCACCGAAATTGCCTAAAAATATTGTTTATGTTTAGCTCTCAAAGTTTAGCTTTCCGATATTTGTAGCTATTTTCGCCTCATAGCACTTATCCGACTGTGTCCGTTGGAGACGATTCTCCTGAACACTGTAGAATGTATTGATTTATCAGGTATTTTTATGAAAAAGTGAAATATGCAAAAAAATTATTTGACAACCGCAAATTTTTATATTATTGGTCTGTTTTCAGACCTCAGACCAGGTTGGGATCTATATGAAACGGTTT
>QMLL01000225.1 GCA_003646715.1 Deltaproteobacteria bacterium | reverse complement strand
TTCTATCCCGAACTTGGGAGCCTGTTTGATCAATTGCTCTTTCCCGCTTTCGCCAAATGCATTTGCGACGGTGATAATAGCAATTTTCTTTATATTTTGTTCTTTTATGTAGCTGTAAATCTTGGCCACCGCCAGAGCATCCGTCTGAGCTGTTTTGAAGATCCACTTTTTCACTGGCTGAGTAATCTTTATGCCGGCGGCACATGAAATAAGAGGAATCTGGGCCCTCTGAGCAATTGGTATAACGGCAAGCGTCGTGGGAGTTCTGCTTGGCCCGATTACGGCCAGAACTTTGTCGTGAAATATTAGCTTGTTAATGTTCAGCACAGCTTTCGTGGGATCTCCCTCGGTGTCGTAGATGACCAGTTCGATGGGATGGCCGTTGATACCGCCTTTTTTGTTTATCTGGTCAGCCAGCATTATCGCACTTTTCTTTTCTGGATCACCCAAAAAAGATGCTGGCCCCGTTACTGAGAAAATGCACCCGATCTTATAGGGTTCGGCTGCCAGAGCTGATGATCTGGGCATGCAGAGAAGCACCAGAAAAATTAAACCCGTCAGAATTGCTAGAACAGTACTTTTTTGAGTTTTCATTTTTTCCCTCCCTCATTAAAAGTTGTTATGATGCGCTGACGTAAACACCGTATAGTACGCCGTATGCAGCGTGTTAAAGCGTGTAGACCTTGCTTCCATTTATAACGGTTACGCCATTTTCCTGTAGCACTCTTATAGCTTCGTCCAGATTGTCGAAACGGAAGATAATTACAGCGTTTTCTCCGCTTTGCTGCACAAAAGCGTACATGTATTCAACGTTGATTCCGGCGCGATAAAGGATGTCCAGGATCCTCGCGAGTCCCCCGGGTCTATCTTCTACTTCTATGGCTACCACGTTGGTTTTTCCAACAGTGAAACCATTCTCTTTTAAGATTTTTTTTGCCTTTTCGTTATCGTTTACTATAAGCCTTAAAATTCCGAAGTCTGAGGTATCAGCAAGAGACAGTGCACGTATGTTGACTCCTCCATCTCCTAGAAGTCGCGTTACCTCCGCCAGACGTCCGGCCTTATTTTCAAGAAATACGGATATTTGTTCAACTTTCATCGCTATCCTCCTGTTCTGACATGTACATATTTATTTGTTCATGTTTTTTATAACTTCCTGTTATCAATCACTCGTTTTGCCTTACCTTCTGTCCTTTCAATGGTTTTGGGCTCAACAAGCTTTACGATGGTGGAAATTCCCAGCATGTCTTTTATGTTCTTTCGAATCTTGTTTTCCAGTTGTTGCAGGTTCTTGACGGTGTCCGAGAAAATCTTTTCATTTACTTCCACCATTACTGTGAGCTGATCCATGTGCTCAACCCTATCCACGATCAGCTGATAGTGAGGAGATACCTCTTCCATTTCCATCAATACGCTCTCTATCTGGGATGGGAATACATTTACTCCTCTGATGATGAGCATGTCATCCGTTCGTCCGCTTACCCTTTCCATTCTGATGAGAGTCCTCCCGCACTTGCATGGTTCCCTGTAGAGTACCGAGATGTCTCTAGTTCTGTACCTGATAACAGGAAATGCCTCTTTCGTTATGGTAGTGAACACAAGTTCTCCCTTCACACCATAGGGCAGCGGTTCCCCGGTTTCGGGGTCTATTATTTCAGCTATGAAATGATCTTCGAAAATGTGTAGCCCGTTTTTTGCTTCGATACATTCAACCGCAACTCCGGGTCCCATTACTTCGCTCAATCCGTATATATCCACGGCATCAAGGTTAAGCTTACGCTCAATTTCCTGCCTCATCTGTTCTGACCAGGGCTCCGCACCGAAGATACCCGACTTAAACTTAAGACTTCTGAAATCAATTCCCATTTCTTCTGCCACCTCTGCAAGGAGCAAGGCATAGGATGGTGTGCAGGTAAGTATGGTGGGACCAAAGTCTTTCATTATCATAACCTGTCTTTTTGTGTTTCCTCCCGAAATTGGGATAACCGAGGCCCCAAGCGTTTCCGCACCGTAGTGGAATCCAAGCCCTCCGGTAAAAAGCCCGTAACCGTAAGCGTTATGTATAATGTCGCCTTTTGTTGCGCCGCCGGCCATAAGTGTTCTGGCCATAAGCTCTGACCACGTCTTAATGTCCCTGGCTGTGTAACCAACTACGGTTGGTTTGCCGGTTGTTCCGGAAGATGCATGAATTCGAACAACACTGTCCATGGGAACAGCAAACATGCCAAATGGATAATTGTCTCTCAAGTCCTGCTTGGTTGTAAAAGGCAGTTTCTGTAAATCCTCCAGGCTCTTGACATCATCCGGCTTGATACCATGCTCGTCAAACTGCTTTTTGTAAAAAGGCACCGTGTGGTAGACCCGCTCAAGAGTGTTTTTCAGACGTCTGAGCTGAATGGCTTCCAGTGCTTCCCTTGGCAATGTTTCAAATTCTTCGTTGTAAATCATGAATCTTTCCTCCTCCTTCTATTTAAATTTTTTAGCATTATCTTAACAAAAAATCGTTTGCTTCCAACGGGTCGTAGATCTTTCTTTCGCCTCGAATTATGATATAAGGAGAAAACCTCGCCTCAGATGGTTCATGAATAAGTCTGTCGATGGTCAGCATTGTTCCCCAGAATGCTCCGTATTTCCTGAAAGCCTGCAAACCGTAACTCGAACAAGAAGGGTAGCTTGGACAGTGCTTATTGTCTATGGGCGATACTATCTTTCTAAAAGCGGATATACCTGCCAGAAACATCCAGGAAAACATTTGTTTTTGCTTTTCTGCCTCGGCTTTTTCATGTGCGCCTTTTTCTTCTTCTGATCGGTATAACGGTGTTGAGCCGTAGTCTATATATACATCCCGGGAATCCTGATAAAAATAGTTATTCAGCCATTTTATTTCGTTTCTTCTGTTGTGTTTGAATGCCATGTTTACAGCACTGAAGATATTCCCTGAATAAAAGGTTGCTGCTGCAGTACCAAAGAGGCCAGCGAGCCACATGTTTTCATTTTCTACTGCTTCCCACGTGATGGCAGAAAGTATTCCAGTGTAAAAAAAGGCTGTCCAAGCGTCTCTGGGCCTCCCATCATATATGTGTCCCATACCGGGTATTAGTAAAGCGCTGATTCCTGCGGTCCATGGATTTTTAAGCTGGAGGTCGGCCTCGTTAATATTTCGGTTAACAAATTTTCTTGATTCCTCAAGATTTCCTTCCGCCACATAGCAGCGTCCGGTTAAAGCTGTGATTTCTGCTCTGATATTTTCGTCCAGTTTTTGGGGATGACTCTGCAACTTACGCAGAACATCCAGGGCCTCTTGCGGCTTTCCCATGCCCAGTAATGCTTTCGCTTTCAGTATTTTCACCTGGATGAGCAGAGGTTCGTTAGTAAATTTATTCTCAAATAAGTTAGTGTATTTTAAAAGATTTGTCCAATCGCGTAGTTTAAAATAACATTTTGCTGTTCGATATAGTACTTCTCGGGTTTTCTCGTGATCTGGCAAAAAAAACAGGAATCGCTTATATTCGGTAATCGCATCGTAGTAATTGCCTCGCTTTTCAAGAGAAACCGCTATGCGGTACTGTCGGATGGCTTCATCCGGTATCCTGGTTGTGGAGGCAAAGCAGCTTAACTGGATAGCCATGAAACCCGCCAGTACAATACAGGCATAAGCAAGAAATAGATATTTTTCTTTTCTACCGGTCTTCATACAATGCTCAAAAATTCTTCAAATAAAAAAAGCTGCGGTTATTGTTACCCACAGCTTTTATTCAAATAAAAAAACCATGGGTAACCCGGTGCGTCTACCCATGGTTCTGAGCGTTTTTGATCTTTTATCAACTAACCCTCGGAACCTTGGGTAGACTTTTTAAAGAAAAAGTACCCAAAAAACCGAGGGGCAAAAATACAACAGCCGTAATCATGCTGAGGCATTTTCTGTTCCTCCTTTTTGCCGAATGCTAGATAATTTTTGTGTGCATGTCAAGGGTTAATTGTTATCAAATTTTGTGAAGTTATTTGGTGATAACAGCGTACTTAGCGCTCTTCTATCCTGATATACAAAATTCGTTTTGTTTCCGGGGTAATTTTCACCCTCTCGTCCAGCCTGTATCCTACGATCCATATTATTTTTTCCCTGTCACAAATGATGGGAATATACGGTCTCTGGTACCTCGGTATTTTTTCATCCACAAAAAAATCCTGCAATTTTTTTGTGCCACCAAGGCCAAGGGGTTTAAAACGGTCTCCGGGCCGAAAGGAGCGGACTGTAAGAGGTAGCTTTACCTTGTCTGCGTCTATGGCCGCTTCGTATTTTCCCAGTTTGCGATGATCCACGGCTTTGGGGGGAAGAAATTCAACGTGTATGACTGCGTGGAAC
>QMLL01000224.1 GCA_003646715.1 Deltaproteobacteria bacterium | reverse complement strand
GTCCCGGATTTGGAGATGCTTTCCAGAAGCGAAGGTATTTCTTTGCTCTTCGGCAAAAGATGAGCAACAATAATCAGGCGCTTTCTTTCCTTTGCTACCTCCTTTTCGAGTTTCTTGAGTTCGCGCGATTTCTTTTTCAGAGTGGCAAGGCGCGATTGCATTTGCCGGATGTCTTTTTCAAGTTTGGTGATTTTTGCGCTGTTGTCCTTGTAAACAACATAGTAAAAACCACCGCCTATTAGCAGGATGGTCAGTATCAGGATCAATACTTTTTGAGGTGTTGGCAAATCGACAACTTTTTGTGAGATTCCGGATAGAGAATCGGAGATTTTCTTCATAATAATCCTCAAAAAAGTTAGGTTCGAATTTACAGGTACTTCCGATTATTTATACATTTATTATTTATTTATTTGCTTTTTTACCTTTTGCCCGCTCTTTTTGAATATTCGCCCGTCTAGCAAGCATGGCTTTAATCTCAGACGGTGTTCTGAAAAGAAATCTCAATTTGAAAGATCTCAGTTTCCTGCCTGCTATTATTTTTTGGGCCGATTCGATCAAATTTACTCGTCCATATCCGACGTAAATTGATCTTTCCAGATTTCTCATAAACTGAGATATGGCTTCATTGCTCAGTGCTACCCCGTGAATAGTTATTGCTTTCCCTCTTTCTTCCAATTTGTTAAACCATATTTTTTCCTTAGGAACCGTCTCGGTTAACATTGCCAGTATGCGAACGAGACTGTCTCTATTTTTCTGAAGTTGCTTAATTATTTCAATTCTTTTAAGGACCTGTTCTTTGTTCTTCTTCAGCCTTTTGAGACGTGCGTCAACACCCTTGTACTTGGCTAATTCCGCTCGAAGGGCTTTAGCTTTGGGCTCAAGCGCTCGTATCTTGTTTTTCTGAGAGAACCACAGGACACCCACAATAAGGATGCACAACAAAACGATACCAGCAAAAGCCAATATTTGTTTGGAGCCTGTTTCTATCTTTGCTTGAGTTTTTACCGGTAATAAATTAATTCGAATCATTTTTCGTCAACCCTTCGGAGTCCTAACCCAATAGAAATTGCCATTTGGGGTGCAATATAAGATAGATACTCTAAATCAAATTTTTCTGGATCTATTTCTAAATTGGCCAAAGGATTAAAATGTTCCAGGGTGATACCCGTATCTTTGGAAAGCAAAAGATCAAAACCGGGAAGCCTCGCGGAGCCTCCGCTGATGATGATCTTTACAATTTTATCTTCGGGATAAGTGGCATAGAAAAAGTCAATAACTCTTTTTATTTCAATGGACCAGGCAGATGCAGCGGAAACAAAAATGTTTTCCAGTTCCTGTTTCTCAATGTCCCCTACAGCTTCCCCAAGTTTTATTCGCTCTGCTTCTTCAAAGCTTACGCCAAACTTGTTTTGAATATCATGAGTAATTTGATACCCCCCGGCGGACGCATCTCTTGTGAAGAGAGGCGAACCATTTTTTACCACGTTTATGTTCATTTTTGTGGCTCCTATATCAATTAACGCCACGCATCCTTCTTCTGGGGGATAGTTTAACTCATAGGCATTTTGTAATGCAAAGAAATCCACATCGATTACTTTGGGTTCCAGCCCTGCGGATCTTAACAAGTTGGAATATTCGTCCACAATGTCTTTCTTGGCTGCAACAAGCAAAACTTCGCTGTTCTTGGGCCGGGAAGGTGCCTCTCCTAGGGTCTGGTACGAAATGTTTACTTCCTCCATGTTATACGGGATGTATTTGGTAGCTTCGGCATAAATCAAATCGTCCAGTTCTCGAGAAGACATGCTGGGTACTTCTATTTTCTTGATGATAACTGAAAATCCAGAAATAGAAGTGGCCACAAATTTCTCTTTGATCTTGAGGTTGTCGACTAGAGACCTTATGGTATCTGCCACTACCGAGTGGTCCCGGATAACACCTTCAGTGATGGCATCAGGAGGAAGGAGAGCCATGCCAATATTTTTCAGGTGGTATCCAGTTTTTTCTTCGGAGAGTTCGGCAATTTTTATGGAATATGATCCTATATCCAGCCCAATTAACCCCTTTTTCTTGCCAAGTCCAAACATTTAATCACCATCTCTGTAGGTAAATAATATTTAAGCTATAAAAAGGTATTGCTAATCTACTGTATCTAGAAATCCTATTGGATCTTTATTGCCGTTGTATAGTCCTGTCCTTATAAAAAAATACCAAAACTTTTAAGGAACAATGAAGTTACATTGATAGAATTTATGTAGGTGTTGATATATCAACCCCAAAAACCCCTTATGCTCAAAAGTTTGCCCCAGTAACGTGTTAGCTGTATTTTTTGCCCCTAATTATGTTGCCCCAATATCTTTAGTGTCATACATTACTTACACGCTTTACATAATAAAATGCCCAGTTTATCATGTCAAATAATTTTGTTCTTTTTAAGCGTCCTCCAAAGTCGCCAATAAACTCTTTCTACGCGTGCTTTCACGGGAGTTCCAGGCAGATAAATCATTTCCTTCATAATCTTGCTTTTCTTTCTGCAAGCGATTTTTCATAGAGTTCCATGTATTTTTTGGCTGATTTTTCCCAGCTGAAATCCTCTTCCATTCCTCTTAAAACCAGTGCGTTCCACCTTTCCTTGTCATCATAAAGCTTGATAGCTCTCAATATCGAATTGAGAAAAGCTTCCGGGTCATATGGTCCGAATTTAAATCCTGTCCCGGTATTAGTCTCCGGATCGTAGTCCTGGACGGTATCGTCCAATCCACCGGTAGCTCTAACCACCGGCACCGTGCCGTACCTCATGCTGTAAATCTGGTTTAATCCCCCAGGCTCATACCTCGAAGGCATAAGGAATATATCTGCGCCTGCTTCAATCTTGTGAGCCAGAGCATTATCGTACGCTATTCTTACTCCTACTTTATTAGGGTATTTCTTGGCAAGGTCCATAAAATACTTGTGGTATTTTTCTTCTCCTGTGCCTAGGAGGACAAAACCAATATCTTCAGCCAGAAGTTTATCCATTATCGGAGGATAAAGATCCACTCCCTTCTGTTCAACAAGTCTGGATATTACAGACAACAGAGGCCTTTCAAAAAGTTCCTGGGGGAGACCGTAAATGTCCAGTAAATCTCTTTTGCACTTCCTTTTACCACTGAGATCTTCTTTGCTGTAATTGGCAGCTATCAGGGGGTCTGTTTCAGGATCCCAGACTTCATAGTCTGCGCCGTTCAAAATCCCGACCAGTTTGTGACTGTACGTTCTCAGCACGCCGTCCAGACCGAATCCGAATTCCGGCGTTTGAATTTCTTTGCTGTGTTTCTGACTCACCGTATTTATATAATCGCTGTAAATAATTCCGCCTTTCATAAAATTTACACGCCCCCAGAACTCCAGCCCTTCAGGAACAAACAGTTCCCACGGCAAGCCGGTGAGAGCATAAACATCCACATCGAATATTCCCTGGTACGCAATATTGTGTATGGTAAATACGGTGGCAGTTGTATCGAAGTAATACCTGTCTACCCCAAATCTCATCATGGCAGGTATTAGAGCAGTCTGCCAGTCATTACAATGAATGATATCTGGTTGTAGGTTAGCTGTCTGGCACCAGTTGATAACAGCCTTGCAGAAGTAAATGAAGCGCTCCGCATTATCAAAATAATCGCCTTTTGGAGTACCATAAAGATTTGTCCTGTCGTAAAACTCGTCTCTCTGAACAAAATAGATAGGGATCTTGTGATCCAGCCACCCATGACGAATATCTGCAGGTAAAAGACGATTACCCAATGTGACCGGCAGATCCTGAACGCATACCGGGAAGGCCTCCGTGTAACGCCTCACCGATGCATAATATGGCATTATTACACTGATTTCGCAGCCAAGTTTCCTTAAAGCAATCGGCAAAGACCCTGAGACGTCTGCCAGTCCTCCCGTTTTTGCGAAGGGATAAGCTTCCGGAGTTGCAAAGAGAACTTTCACCCTGAAATCCTACCTCCTTTTGGAAAGGTAAAAGCTTCCTGGTGGAAATAGTTATGAACTTTATACCGTCGTCTAATTACTTTCCTACTATACTAGCTACGTGACTAAAATTGCAAAAATCATTGACCGGCCATGAATTGAAGCCTGGAACACACCGGAATACTGCCAAGCTGGGAAGCAAAAGCTGTAAGATACTACTATATTTTGGATTTTCTGGCAAACGTTATGATTGTTTTAATTTTGAGGCAGATTTGATCTTGCTTTCAAAAGTCTTATAATAGGCGTTGACAGGAGGGACTGCATGAAAGCACCCTGGTTGGTTTATGCTGACGAAAACGGGCAAATTTTCGATCATCCGGTCCTGGAATTGGCCGGAAGTAGCGCCGGCAGG
>QMLL01000223.1 GCA_003646715.1 Deltaproteobacteria bacterium | reverse complement strand
AGTGTAACCCCGAAGCCGGGGTTATAACCACCAGCTTTGAGTGCTCAGTCAAGGTTGACCTGAGTGAAGTCTCACTCATCAGATAGGATAAGCAACTTTTTACAGAAAAATTCTTGCACTATCATTTTAAGACGAAATGGCACCTGCCAAAGCAGCCAGAATCCGAGCTGTGCGGATGAAAAAAGGTGCTTTAACAAACGAAGAGCGACGTCAACTCGAAGAGAGGAAAAGGTTAGAAATAAAGAACTGCTGGACTATTGATAAGCTGTGGAATGAGTACTTGAGACAGAAACCGGATTTCAGGGGCACGGTTCAAGATCAGTGTCAGTATGAGAAGTATCAATGAGCCATTCGGGAACAAAGAGCCGCATTAAATAATTGCCCTTGATGTACACATGTTACGAGTTACAATGATGGCATAGATGATTAACCTTGAACTTAAGTGTAACATCGTGTTACATTGGGGGCGGGTCAATTGGTAGAAATTAACAAGCGACTAGAACCGGATGAAGCAACAAAAGTTATTAGCGATATTGTAAGACACGGTGGCGAGATCGTGCTTTCAAGGCATTGTAGAAACAGGATGAATGAAAGAAATCTGAGTATGCACGATCTTCTGGCAGTTTTATTGAATGGAGTTGTCGAGGGGTCACCGGAATACAGTAAAGAGCATGAACAGTACAGGTACAAGGTCACAGGCCAGACGATTGATAGTGGTAAGGCTACAGCTGTTACCGTAATTCTCAACCACAGATCGATATTAATTGTCACGGTGTATTAAACAGGAACCTTACGTGGAGGATAACATATTATGGATAAATGCCCCATTTGTGGTGGTACGAATTTGACAACCGAAAAGAAAGATTATCAGTTCGTTGATAGCGGTCTTGATAACGTGATACTTGCCGGTATTGATGTCACCGAATGTCCTGACTGCGGGGAGGAATTCGTTTCAATACCTAATGTTTTAGGACTCATGGATTTGATAGCGGAACAGATAATCTTGAAACCCGGCAGTCTAACCGGACAGGAAATCCGGTTTCTTCGCAAGAACCTGCTAATGAAGATAAGCGAATTTGCAACGCTTCTAGGTGTTGACCGAGTGTCGTTGTCCAGATGGGAAAATGAGCAGGTAAGGCCGACAGTTGCTAATGACAGGCTCATTAGATTGACTTATGCTACCTGTAAGAAGATTAACGAGACCACGAGAAACAAATTAATAGAACGCCTGAAAGATAAATCCCTTGAAGGAGCAGTTGCAGAACGTTATTTTATTTCCGCTTTTTCTGCTGGTGACAAGGAAAGACAGGCTGTTAGCCATTGACTTCCGGTTGCATAGTTGTTGCTTTTAATAAAGCGGGGAGTTCCTTCTTCGCTTCCTTTTCATGTATTTTCCTCCTTTCAAATACGACTAACACTGAGGAAAACTCCAATTCCAGCTGAAGCGCTATACTCTTATAGGTCATAATGCATAACAAATATGCTTTTCTATAGGTTGGAAATATGGTTGGTAGCCGTCTTAATGTCTATGTGTGAAGAAATGCTTCATAAGAGGTAACATATTGATTTAATAATGAAGGGCGACGTGGGAATCGAACCCACGACCTTTGGTTCCGGAGACCAATGCTCTATCCACTGAGCTAGTCGCCCACAAACATTTTAATTTTAGCAGAATAAAAAACAGGCGTTAAGAAAAATTGATTCTTTTACCGGTTTTTCAGGGGGCAATTCTGTTACCATATGCCCGTCTTGAATGTCAATGTCAAAGAAAATTGCCCATTCTTTTAGTATCTGGAAGAGTACTTTATCCTGTAAATTATGCGTTGGGGCTTAAATATATTTCATATCGTTCGATAATGGAATGACGACTAAACGAGAGGTCTGCAAACAGGGTATGCTTCAATTGACGTAAATTTGTTTATGTGGCAAAAGAAGCAATAGATAGAAATATGGCAAAAATAACAATTTGGAGCGGGAGCGAATGGAGAAAAAACTCAAAAAGCCGCTTATTCCGGCCAGAGTTTTTATGGTAGGAGAAGGGAAAATTCCAAGAGATGTTCTTGAAAAAATTGAGGATGATCACTTAAAGATATTTTTACGAGAACCAAACCCAGAGTTATGGCCTGAAGAAATTAAACACTTGGCAACGTATCTGCCAGAAGATGAACAGGTTAAATGGAAGATTAATAAGATTATTTCCAGGTACAAAAACGCCATAGATACTGCTTTGAGGGAGTGGCTGTCAAATATCGAAGATGAAATAATTCAAAGCGATCTTTTGAAAAAAAGCAGTCGAAATAATATTCTTGAAAATATTCTGGATTATTTAAGAGAGCTGATTGAAGAAGCCGGGTTTTTAACCGGAAACAAGTAAGAACGTGAAATCGTATACGACTCCATGTCCCTCACGTAACTAATCCACTGCTGCCCCTGAAATATCTTTTGCTTAGCCATTTTTTCCTGTCTCTCTAAACCGGTTATTTGATTGAAGCTATAAGCTTAAGCGTATAGAAAACGGGCAGGTTATCGGCAAGGATAGTCAGGAAAATATTTATCTTTTTCACAATCTCAAAGCATAGCGCATGGTCAAATGATATTTTTCACAAATGCCTTCGCTACGAATCTGTTTCTAGCTCTTTGCGAGTCTTTCAAACTTATCGTAAGTGCTGGAAATTTTCCTGTTTAGAGGCAGGGAAGACAGCCATGCTGGGAAAAAATGTCCTTGACACTAAAGGGGCTTTGTTCTAAAAATTACATTCTGTGATATTGTTTTAAATAAGTTTTAAATAAAGGATTAGATGGGGGGAGATAACAGATCTAACGGTGGACTTGCGGAAGAAATGAAAGTACCAACCCAGGTTTGAAACATATTGCCGCAAAGGTATGGAGGGACTTGTAATCTCGAAGATTCTCAAGATTAATAAGTCGATATATTGGAGTAAGAAGTTTACCAACTAGAAGAAAGGAGTGAAGCTATGGCTGAAATAGGACATGGTGGCAAAGAAATTGTTGAAAGAATTTTGAGCCCCAGCGAAGCTGCGGAGAAAATCAAAGGGCTCACCCAGGTTCCCATCCGGGCCCAGATTGCCAACGAGGTAATCGGTCTGGCGTATGGCTTTTTTTGTCCCCTGGAAGGATTCATGGGCAAAGCCGACGTGGATTCCGTGTGCAAGAACATGAGACTGGCAAACGGCGCGGTGTGGAGCATCCCGATCCTGTTTGATCTTTCTGAGGCAGAAATTTCAGACTACGGAATTAAGGAAGGGGATTCCATTGTTCTTACCTATCAGGACAACCCGATGGCACTTTTTGAAATTGAGGAAATTTTCGAGTACGACAAAAAAGAAATGTGCCAGGCAACGTACGGAACAACAGAGGAAAGGCACCCGGGTTGTGCAAGAACCTATGAATACAAAGACAAGTTCCTGGGCGGCAAGATCACATTATTAACGGAACCTAAAATAAATCCGCCCTTTGATCCATACTTCCTGCCTCCTCTGAAAATGAGGGAAATGATCAAACAAAAAGGCTGGGAGCGCACAGTGGTTCATCAGACCAGAAATGTTCCTCATACGGGGCATGAGTGGCTGATGAAAGGTGCATGGTTGCAAACATACGGCGAGCTGCCGATTGAAAAACCGCTTGTCGGTGTTATCGTTAATGCCATCATTGGAGCCAAGAGAAAAGGCGACTATATTGATGAAGCGATCATTTTGACTCATGATGAATTGAGAAAGGCCGGATACTTTGGAGATCACAACCACCTGACATCTCTTACTTTCTGGGATATGCGCTATGCAGGGCCAAGAGAGGCCATTTTCCACGCAGCGCTCAGAACTAACCTTGGGATTACTCATCACATGTATGGAAGGGACCATGCGGGTGTTGGTGATTATTACGGAACATATGAAGCTCATCACCTGCTTGCCAGTGTAAAAGACGATCTCAACATCACCCCTGTTTACTCAATGAACTGGCTCTATTGCCCGCACTGCGGAGAGGTAACCTCGGAAGGTCTGTGTAACCACAGGGATGAGTGGCAGAAATTCAGTGGAACGTTAATTAGAAGTATTGTTATGGACGGTGTAAAACCTCCAAGGCTAATTTTCAGACCTGAAGTATTTGACCTGGTAATGGAATGTGCTGAGAAGTATGGATTCGGATCACCGTTTGTAACTGACGAATATCTTGAAAAGAGAACACCGGTATTTTCAATTCCACCTTTGAGTGCATAATTGAGAGGAGGTAAGGGTATGGCTGAAGAAAAATATCCCATTAATATTTGGATTAATGAAGAAAGATATGAGAAATTACGAGAAGCCGGTCTGGCTGATATGTGTGAAGAAATGCTGGCCGGGTTGAAAGTTTTGCGAGT
>QMLL01000222.1 GCA_003646715.1 Deltaproteobacteria bacterium | reverse complement strand
GGGTGGGGTTTCAGGTTGCTTTGTGTGATCACTCTTACCGCTGGCACCGCGTTTATCATGTGGCTGGGTGAGCAAATTACCGAGTACGGGATCGGAAACGGAATATCGCTCATAATTTTTGCCGGTATCGTAGCTGGAATGCCGGGTGCGATAGTGAATACTCTAAGGTTGATGTCCGCCGGTGAAATGTCGCTTTTTAAAATACTGGTTCTTGTGGTGCTCATGGTTGGTGTTGTTGCGGTAATCATATTCTTTGAGAGGGCACAGAGACGGATTCCGGTACAATATGCGAAGCGGGTGGTGGGACGGAAGATGTATGGAGGTACCAGTACTCATTTACCTTTGAAGTTAAATACCTCCGGAGTTATTCCACCGATTTTTGCTTCATCCATAATCATGTTCCCGGCAACCATTGCCAACTTTATAAATATCCCCTGGATAAAAAAGGTTGCTAATGCCGTTAACCCCGGCCAGCCCATTTATATAGTGCTTTATGTTGGTTTTATTATCTTTTTCTGTTATTTTTATACGGCTATCGTATTTAACCCTGTAGACGTTGCAGATAATATGAAAAAGTACGGTGGTTTTATTCCGGGTATCAGACCCGGTAAGAAGACCGCCGATTATATTGACAAGGTATTAAGCAGGATTACATTCTGGGGAGCTCTTTACGTTTCGGCGGTGTGTGTGCTTCCAACCTTGCTGATTAAGTACTTTAACGTACCGTTTTACTTTGGAGGAACTGCCCTCTTGATCGTTGTGGGCGTCGCGATAGACACTATTGCGCAGATAGAATCTCACATGCTTACTCGACACTACGAGGGGTTTCTCAAGCGAGGTAGTAAGGGAAGGCGTTAGCTATTTGTTCATAGCTGACATGGTGTTGAGGTTGAGAAGGACAAACTGAAAAGGAGGGGACAATGAACATTATTTTGTTAGGACCACCGGGAGCTGGTAAGGGAACTCAGGCAAAGATGCTTATTGAAAAGTATGGGATACCCCAGATTTCTACGGGAGACATGTTGAGAGCTGCTGTTAAGGCCGGGACACAACTTGGGTTGGAAGCAAAGAAATACATGGACAAGGGCGAGTTGGTTCCTGACGAAGTAGTAATAGGGCTCGTGAAAGAGCGTCTCCAGGAACCTGATTGCGCAAAAGGTTTCATGCTTGACGGTTTTCCGCGCACGGTAGCCCAGGCGGAAGTTCTTGACAGAGAACTGGAAGCCATGGGGAAGGCCATTGATCACGTAATTTGTATTGAAGTACCCAATGAAGAGTTGATAGCGAGGCTCACCGGCCGACGAACCTGCAAGGAATGTGGAGCTGGCTATCACCTGAAATTTGATCCGCCCAAGGTAGATGGGGTGTGTGATAAGTGTGGTGGCAAGCTTTATCAGCGTGACGATGATAATGAGGAAACCGTGAAGGCAAGGCTGAAGGTTTATCAGGACCAGACGTTTCCTCTTATTGAATATTATGACAAACAGGGTAAACTTAGGCGTATTGACGGTGTAGGTGAAATTAAGGCTATATTTGAAAGAATTACCAAGGTTCTTGGATAGGATTTCAATATATTCGGGGGCTTATGCCCCCTGAAAAGAAGTAAAATTGATTATTCTCAAAAAACGTAAAGAGATAGAAAAGATTCGGGTTGCGTGCCAGATTGTCGCAAAGGTACTTTATGAAGTTAGCCAGAGAGTACGACCCGGTGTAACAACTTATGAGCTCAACGAGCTGAGTGAAAAGCTCGCTAAAAAGGAAAAGGCTAAGCCGGCGTTTAAGGGATACAGAGGCTACCCTTTTTCCCTTTGTACGTCGGTAAACGACGAGATTGTTCATGGATTGCCTTCCAGGAAGAGAGTTTTAAGGGAGGGTGATCTCATAAGCCTTGATTTTGGAGTTGTAAAAAACGGGTATTACGGGGACGCAGCAGTAACGGTTCCCGTGGGAGAAGTTTCGGAAGAAGCAAAGAAGCTGATTGAGGTAACAAGAGAAGCGTTATACCGGGGGATAGCGAAGGCTCATCCCAAGTATAGACTGTTTGATATTTCGCACGCTATTCAGAGCTATGTTGAATCTCACGGGTTTTCCGTGGTTCGCGATTTCGTGGGACATGGGATCGGGAAAAACCTGCACGAGAGTCCTCAAATACCCAATTTTGGGAAGAAGGGGCACGGGATCAGATTAAAGCCCGGGATGGTACTGGCTATTGAGCCAATGATAAACCAGGGAACTTATGAAATCAGGATACTTGCAGATAATTGGACAGCAGTAACAAAGGACGGTAAACTATCGGCTCATTTTGAACATACTGTTGCTATTACTGAAAGTGGCCCTGATATTTTAACGGAACTTAAATAAACGGAGTAAAAGAGATGGCTAAAGAAGAACCCATTGAGGTTGAAGGGACGGTCATCGAAACGCTGCCTAACGCAATGTTCAGAGTTGAGCTGGACAACGGTCATAAGGTGCTGGCTCATATCTCTGGAAAGATGAGAATGCATTTTATCAAGATTTTGCCGGGAGACCGGGTAACCCTTGAACTGTCAACGTACGACCTCAGTAGAGGGCGTATCATATACCGTTCAAAGAAATAGTGTGCCTGCTTTGCTCAGTGCAGGGATAGCCAGCAGGCAAAAGGGTAAGTTTGCGTTCTTTTGAGTGCTAACTCAGTTTTGATTTAAGGGAGATTTTGATGAAAGTACGAGCTTCAGTTAAGCGAATATGCAGGAAATGTAAAATAATAAAGCGTCATGGAGTATTGCGGGTGATCTGTGAGAATCCCAGACACAAGCAGCGACAGGGATAATATTGTATTTTTAAGGAGGAATGATCATTGGCAAGAATAGCTGGAGTAGACTTACCAAGAAATAAGCGTATAGAGATTGCGCTCACGTACATTTATGGTATTGGTCGATCAACGTCTCAGAAAATATTGACCAAAGCTCAGATTGATTGGGATAAAAAATCTGACAATCTGACCGAGGAAGAGATTAACAGGATTCGTCAGATTATAGATAGGGAGTACAAGGTTGAAGGTGACCTGAGAAGCGAAGTTTCTATGAACATTAAGCGCCTGATGGATCTTGGGTGTTACAGGGGATTGAGACACAGACGGGGGTTGCCGGTTAGAGGACAGAGTACGCATTCCAATGCTCGTACGCGAAAAGGGCCTCGTCGTTCGGTTGTCGGCAAAAGGAAAAAAGGATAAAATTTTTGGGTTTTAGCTGGAGGTAAAATGGCTGCAGTAAAGGGCGGTAGGAAGCGTAAAGAGAAGAAAAATATACCAAGTGGTATAGCGCATATTCAGTCTACGTTTAATAATACGATTATTACCATCACAGACAAGAGCGGGAACGTAATTGCATGGTCGAGTGCCGGGAGCAAAGGTTTTAAGGGTTCAAGAAAAAGTACACCGTTTGCTGCTCAGGTGGCGGCTGAGGACGCTGCCAAGAAGGCCATGGAGCACGGTATGAGGACGATTGAAGTTTACGTTAAGGGGCCGGGGTCCGGCCGGGAAGCTGCGTTACGGGCTCTTCAGGCCGCAGGATTTGAAGTGACCCTCATTAAAGACGTGACTCCGATTCCCCATAACGGCTGTCGTCCGCCCAAGAGAAGACGCGTGTAGTCAGTGTTAAATGGAGATAAAGTTTGATTTCAAGATATTATAGACAAGGAGGTTGAATTTGGCTCGGTATACAGGAGCAGTTTGCCGTTTGTGCCGGCGGGAAAACACAAAATTATATCTGAAAGGTGATCGCTGTTATTCGGATAAGTGTTCGTACGAGAGACGGAGTTATGCGCCTGGTCAGCACGGTCAGGCCAGAACCAAGTACTCCGATTACGGTATTCAGCTGAGGGAAAAACAAAAGGTAAAGCGGATGTACGGACTTCTTGAACGGCAGTTCAAGAACTATTTCAAGAAAGCGGAAAGGCAAAAGGGAATTACGGGTACGAACCTGTTAATTCTTCTGGAACGAAGGCTGGATGTTGTTGTTTTTCGTCTGGGGTTTGCGAATTCGCTTGCACAGGCGAGGCAGTTGGTGCGACATAATCATTTTCTGGTCAACGGCAAAAAGGTGAATATCCCGTCCTACCTGGTTAAGGTGGGAGATGTAATTGAGGTTAAAGAGAAAAGCCGACAGGTTCCACCGATCGTGGAAGCGCTGGAAGCGCTGCCCAGAAGAGGGGTTCCTGGGTGGCTGGAACTGGATAAAGAGAATTTCAGAGGCACGGTAAAGACTTATCCAACAAGAGAAGACATTACCATGCCAATCAAGGAACAGCTCATTGTTGAGTTGTATTCCAAATAATAAAATAACCGGAAGGTAAAGAAGACCTATGCATAGGAACTGGCGAGAATTAATCAAACCAAAGAAG
>QMLL01000221.1 GCA_003646715.1 Deltaproteobacteria bacterium | reverse complement strand
GATCTGGCTGGCCTGATACTGACTGATACTTCTATAGCCTCTTCAAGTTCTCTTCTGACATTTTTCTCCAGATTTTCCGCTATTCCTGCAGCTTCTCTTACACTCATTTCGGGAGCAACACCTATTTCAAGATAAACCAGTATAAACCTGCCTGAGCGCCTGATCTTGATATCGTGTATTTCTACGACTCCCAGGGTACTCTTAGCAACATCTTCGATTTTTCTGCACAGTTCCGGATCAGGGGCGGTATCAACGATGTCCTTGGTGGCTTCAATGAAAATTGATACCCCGCTTTTAATAATCAGAAGTGATACCAATATGGCTGCATAAAAATCCAGAAACCCCCAGTCCGGTTTAATCCTTGCCCCAGCCGCGCCAACCAGGACAGTCAGTGAAGATAGTGCGTCTGATCGGTGGTGCCAGGCATTTGAAATTAGAACGGGCCTCTTGAAACGTTCACCGGTTATTTTTGTGTAGTGGAAAATGGCTTCTTTGCTAAGAAGGGAAACCAGCGCTATTGCAAGAACAATGAGATCTGGCGAGACCTGCGATTCTCCTCGTATTTTACTGGCTGCCTCCACGCCTATGCCTATGCCAGTAGCGATGATCAGGACACCCATTCCCATGGTAGCAATGGTTTCCATTTTCCCGTGCCCGAAATGATGGTCGGTGTCCGGACCCTTTTCTCCGATCTTGAGTCCCCAGAGTACAAGTATATCCGAAAACAGATCCGATATTGAATGTACGGCATCAGCTACAAGTGCGGTGCTATGCCCTGCTATCCCTCCCCAGAGCTTTCCCGCGATCAGAGTAATGTTGAGAAACATGCCGAGAAGAGTAACTTTTCTGGTTGGGTCCCCGAACTGGTGAGTTTGGTTATCCATGGTCCACAACGTTCATCTTGTCTCGCAATGTTTCTTAAGTTCTCGCAAGAATTTTTTCTGGAGGTTTCTTAACCGGAACCAGAGTGGCAACACAAGAAAGATGAAATAACCTCTATACTCCGTTATAAGAACCGCATAGGTGCCTCGCGGCGCTTCTTTAAGGTACACCAGGTGCAGTACCTTAATAAATATATTACCGTGCTTGTACGCAAAGTAGCGCTTTGGAACAACCTGGATAACGGTGATGATCTCTTCACTGACCCCGAAAGGAAACCCGTAATTAAACTTTCTGACAAATTTTGCTCCCGGTTTTATTTTATCATTGGTACCTTTGACGGGCAAAATTTCGCTTATGAGGGAGCACCATTTGTGATAATTGCCAAAATCCGATACCGTTTTCCATACATTTTCTATGGTATTTTCGATGGTTATATCCTGTCTGAATGTTATCTTCATCTTCCGAATGATTATGCCTGATTATCGGGTCGGTAAAAGCCGGTTGCTTGTGCCATCTGCAGTCTGAATGCGGATTCCGAACGTAGAATTACTTACATTCACCGCAATAATGTTTCACTATATCTGAAAATGGCCTGTGAAGTTGATTAGTGTGCATGGCGTTTGTTTTTTCCGCTATTGCTCCGTATCTGGTTAATACACCATCCCCATCCATGTGGAAAAACAATGAATCTTTCAATCGCCCGAAAGTTCCGCATCGGGTATGTTCATTATCCAGAGATACCAGGTCGCTCAGGCGCGGTAGTTTCCTTGTCTTGATGAAATACTGTGCTCCCAGGGTGGCAGCCCTCATCGCATGTCCCATATCCCATCCCAATGCTGCCAGTCCAATGAATATACCTGTAAAGGTATCTCCAGCTCCAAGGGTGCTAACAAACTTGATCACGTTGTCGTCACCGGTAGAGATTATCCTTTCGGCATACTTGAAGCCGTTAAAAGGGCCCAGGTTACATTTCTCCCAGAAGACTTCCGCATCTTCCCTGGCAAGAAGTTCGGCGAGCTTAACCCCTCTTCTACCGTCGCTGACAAGTAATTTGCCACCTGCTACACTAAAAGAAGCTCGACCGTGATTCATACTTCTTGCGATTTCCAGCATGCAACGCTCGAGCCCCTTGATTTCAATTCCTGGCTCAAGGGATGTAAGTTCTTCTCGGTTGAGTATCATATGACTTGTGTACGGTAAAACTCTTCTTTCGATCAGTTCTTTGGGAGATTCAAACCATCTGAGCATGCGCCTTCGGAAATAGCTCTTGCTGGAAACAAGCTCGCTGGCACAATTCAGGAAGGTGTTACTTAAACAAAAGAAAGTATCGACTTGCATTGCATAAGCCACTTGCAACAGATGAAGAACAAGCCGCAGTTCTTCAGGGTTTGTAAGGCTGTTTAAAACAAGATAGGTATCGGTTTCTTTGGATGACTCGTAAAGAAGTTTTTCTATAGCCTGATAACGATTGAGTAGTCTCTCCTGGCCTATTTTTTCCTCGTTGGTCCTGTTGCTTAAAATTGTTCTATCGTGTCTGGTGCCATCCGGTTTTACAACGGTTATCACATACCCTTTTCTCGGTACAAGACCTTGTATGTGAACATCTTCGATGTCTCCGGTATTGACCTTCAATTTCCCGTATTCAGCTTGTAGGATGTTCCAGAGTTCCAGACCGGTATCAAAGAAGATCGGATGAAACATCGAAATTTTGTCGATTAACGACGGGACACCATAAGATGAATATATGGAAGCGATTGCCGCTATTATGTTCTTGTTGTTGCCACCTAGGGATATTTTCACCGGTCGCTTTATTTCGACCTTAATTATGTCTTTTTCGGATTTGATTAAATCTGGGATTTTCTCGATCATTTCCCCAACAACTTGATCAACACTCCCTGCCAGTTCAATATCTCTGCTCTGACGTTGTTTCCCGCCGAACTCCAGAGAATAGAAGTGCTTTCCGCCAATCTCCATCAAATCGGCACATGCGAAGGGATTAATTGCAATCTCTTCACCGGTGTCTGTTTTTCCAGTGAGAATGGTTCCGACTGGCAGAAACAGCTTGGTGTCCATGAACATCGCCTTGTTTTGCGTGTTCCTGACAATTTCATCCTGCTCCACGTCTATCATGTAATCAAAAACAGGTACACCACCGACGAAGAAAAACTGTTTCGATTTTTCCATATCCATCTTGGCGATATTTTCGACCGACAATATGTCTTTTCCTTTATTCATAAATCTTAATCGACTGCCCGGGTACAATTATGTTTTTTGATAAGTTATTCCACTTTTTTATTTTACTAATCGGTACCCCAAAGGTTTTTGCAATTGTGGCGAGTGTATCCCCTTTCTTAACGACGTATACCTTGTATTTGGAGTGTTTTCTCTTCTTCCTCGCACGTTGCTTTGCCGGATAGGCCCGCTTTGCTTCTTTTTGAACCTGGTCACTATACCTGGAAAATACCTCGGGAAAAGTTCCTGCACAACCTTTCGGGACGTATATTTCATGAAGCCCTGCAGGAATGTAGTAACCCCTGTAGTCAGGGTTAAGTTCCTTTATTTCTTTGAAACACGTATTGCATGCTTCTGCAATAATTCGCATATGAACCGGAACTTTTGATCTGATCCAGACCTGTTCCGCATTAATCTCGGGGTACTCTTCACCTTCAGGCAGATAATAGCCATATTTTTCCGGATCACTAAGGATTAATTTGATGGCAATGATGCGAAAAATATATCGTTCCGTTTCCCTGGGAAGGTTCATCCTGTAGTAATCATGGACCCTTTGTTCAGCTATTTCCTTCCGTACCCTTATTTCCCCACAGTTATAGGCAGCCATGGCAAGAGTCCATGAACCAAATTCGTCGTGTAGTTCCTTAAGATAGGTGAAAGCTGCATCAGTGGCCTTGAAGAAATTGAGCCTTTCATCTCTTCTCTTGTTGATGGACAAACCATAACGACGCCCGGTAGACCGTATGAACTGCCAATGTCCTGCAGCTCCTTTCGGTGAATATGCGTAGTCCATCAGATCGCTTTCAGCCACGGCAAGGTATTTTAAATCGTCAGGCAGGCCTTCTTCTTTAAGCCTTTTATCAATATGAGGAAAATATCGGCTCTTTCGCTTGAGCCAAAGATAAACCTGCGCATGATTGTATACGGAGATAATAAATTCTCTTTCTAACCTCTCCCTGACATCTCTGTACTGGAGTGGAACCGGTTCTCCGCAGAGTTCAATTTCTTCCGGCAAAGGAAAGAAAGGGACTACGTGCTTGAGTTCATGTTCGGCTACAGGTTTTTGCTGAGGTTGCGGTTTAATTCCCTGTTCTCCTGCACTGCACGGTAACGCAAGAAATGCCATTGTTGAAAGTAATGAAGACAGAATAAAGAACAGAGACAAAAGGCCGGATTTTCTCGTGAGGTTAACTCCCCAAATGTTTACTGGATATAATTTGGTGGATCTAACACTCACTTTCAAACTCCCATCATAAAATAGTTTCAT
>QMLL01000220.1 GCA_003646715.1 Deltaproteobacteria bacterium | reverse complement strand
CCACTGCGCATGAGATCGACAAAATGAGCAATTCGGTCCTCGCTAACTTCATGCCTTGGGTAAATTTCTGGTATCCATAAGATGTTTTTAACTGCGAGACGTGTCGCACCTGCCATTGTACTCCTCCTCCATACCTTTAAGCGTTTTCAGCAATTACGTGCTCTACGTAACTAAGTAGGTATTGAAGTTTTCTGGCTATTTCTTAAGGATATAACGGTTGCCTATAGGGTAGACAAAAATTGGCTGGAGATCCTCTCCTGACTCTATCAGGTCTGCGAAGAAAGCAACCTGGCCAGGATTTGGACTGAGGACAGGGACTTCCTCAACTACATCGATGAGATCAAGTGGTACATTAACTACTTTTGACATAACCAACCCCTCCTTTCTTGGTGTTCTAATTTGATAAATAGAGAGTTAGTGAAATTTTTTCCCAGAGGGTGCCTCTTTTACCAAAACAATCCTGAATTGCATATGACACATATTTGACATTATCCTGTAAAAACACATACTTAACGCTATACGATGCTAAAAAATTGCAAGAGACTCTTGAAACACACATACGACTACGAAAGCACGGAGAAGGTATAGGAAAGCACACATAAACACACATATGGGGTAGACGTCGCCTTATATGTGTGCTATCTAGGTATGGTTGTGTTATCCTTAAGAAATCTTTTGAAGTCTTCGGTGCGGACATATATTCGCCCCCCCGATCTTGATGGTTGGGATCCTGTAACGTTTAAGCCATTTTCCGGCGGTATTTGGCGTCACCTTCATGATCTCGGCGATGTCTTTTGTTGTGAGTAAGTTGAAGTTGTTGCGTATATTTTTTAGGTTCACTAAACATCCTTGCTATACCTTAGGTAGGACCTATTTATATCTAA
Source organism: Deltaproteobacteria bacterium (assembly GCA_003646715.1). GTDB lineage: Bacteria > Desulfobacterota > Syntrophobacteria > B119-G9 > B119-G9 > B119-G9. The sequence goes on along the minus strand of QMLL01000220.1, from coordinate 3,505 downwards.
GTATATGCGTATGTGTCTCACTAAACGTGACATATACACGGATATAGAGATGACGTCAAGAGTTAAATAGCAATTGAGAACCTCTGCTGGTGTCTAATGGTTGAAAAAGACCAAGATTTAACTAAGTACGTTGGGGAAAGAATTAGAAAATATAGATTGCGCCGCAAACTGTCACAGCGAGATATGGGCAAGCTTTTGGGGATACCGTACCAGCGTTATCAAAAATATGAAGTTGGTGAGATTCGATTGCCAGCGGAAATGCTACTGAAGATTGGACAAGTTCTGGATGTTTCTCTTGATACGTTGATGTACGATGAAAACTTTCCAGACGAAGCAATTAAATATGTGAGAAAAGTACGGAAACTCAGAGAGCGACAGTTCAACGCCGCCAAATTAATCCACATGATAATCTTCTTTGGTACCATGTGCCGCCTTAACAAAACCAAACTCAATAAACTGCTTTTTTACGCTGATTTTTTGCACTACAAGGAGCATGGAAAACCGATCAGTAATGTGCCTTATGTCAAACTCCCCCATGGCCCGGCCCCCGAGAGTTACAATGCAATCCTTGGAATCCTTGAAGGCACGGGACACATAGAAATCACCGAAGTTGTCCTGAATAAAGGAAAGGGAGTGATTGAGGAACAAATTACGGCAGTCCGCCCATTTGACCAAAAACTTTTCGATGAGAAAGAACTCGAAATCCTCAGAAAAGTCGCCCTTCATCTCGGGGGAAAAACGGGAGCTGAGCTCTCGGAGCTTGCTCATAATGAACCTTTTTGGGAGGAACATGGGCTTGGAAAGCCAATAGACTACGAGTTGGCAAAGAAGCTCAAGGTGGAGCTATAAGATTTTTGATCTTCAAGCCCATAGAATATCCCCTCATCCTCTGCTATTGACTTGACAACACAGATATCCGCTTCCCTAAAGAGACCGAAGAACTTCTGGATTTTCCCGGAGGCACGCTCCTGATAGAGTTTGGGTGCTTTCTCTTGGGTCTGCTTGATAGTTGCGCCAGTTTGTGGCTTATGCTCTTCTACTTTCTCCGTCATGTAGCCCCCCGTGCGGAAGCCGAGGGTGGGCCCCAAACGACAGCTGTCGTTTGGGGCCCACCTAGCAACCTGGAAAGTCACTGTGTTGCGTCTAGTTTCCTCGAAAGTTTGTCCTATAAGAGAATTCTTCTGTCAGCAGTGACTAAGGTCGCAGAAGTTCTTAGTGCTGTTGCAACTTTCTGCATCCCAGGAGATATCAAGGGATTCGACTAAATCGTCTTTGCTTTTAACCTTGCCCTTGTGGAGACCAAAAAGTGTCTTTGGTACGGTCGAGTACGGTTTTAAGATAGACACTGGTTTTCCGTTCTTGGTGATTACAATTTCCTCTCCGGTCCGGCTAATTTCATCCATCAGCCGGAGACATTTGGCCTTAAACTGGGATGCCTTGATTGTTCTCATCACACACCTCCGCAGGTTGCTTGCACGAGATTCCCCTAGTAAATACAGGCATCAAGTATAGAAAGCACATCTAACAGCAATTGCTCGTCAGCGTGCTCGATGAGCCTTGCATACCGAGATCGGAAATCGACTGATTTGACCTGTTCCACCATCACAAAACCTGTCAGTTTGCTTTCCTCTGGAACAGGCACGTGGAATGGGAAGTCTCGCCGGGTATTCGTGATTGGACAAACAATGGCTAACCCCGTTTTTTCGTTAAAAAGATCTTTGCTTACAACGAGGGCGGGACGCCTTCCTCTCTGCTCATGCCCCGATTGAGGATCAAATGTGAGTGCGATGATATCACCCTGCCTGGGGGTGTATACAGCCATTACCAGATCTCCTTGCCAACAGGTTCTCCCCAATCGACTTCGCTGGCCTCGTAGGTTTCAGGGATACCGGCAACCAGTTCTTCCAGATTGTGACGTCCACGTTTTCTTTTAGCTGGAGAGATAGTGATGGATCCGCCTTTTACGCTGATCTCAACCTGGTCGCCCACATTTAGGCCTGCGTCCGCCAAGATATTTTTGGCGATTCGAACACCCTGGCTATTCCCCCACTTCTGGATCTTTGTCAGCATGTCAACCTCCCGTATCAGTATATACAAAGGATATACTCCCTCTGATCGCAGGTCAAGTGCTTTTGAGAGAGCTGTTGACACGGAAAGGTTCTAGGCAGGTTTTTTTTCCTCAAATTTCCTTGAGATGATAGCTTCCATCTGGGAAAGAATCAGCATTCTGGCAAGTGAGGCATCTTTTCCTTGGATGTCCTTGCGAATTTCTGATTTAGCCTGCATTTCGAGTTTTTGCCTGTCCTTTGCCGACAAATTCTGTATGTAGGCTTGCACTCGTTTTTTGTGTTCGTAGAGTTCTTGCTCTTTTCGTGCCTTCTCTGCCTCTTTCTGGAGGATCTCTTTCCTCGCTTCCTCGTCTTCCTGGAGCTCTAAGCCCCAGTCGTTCTCAAGGGCTTTGATGAGGAAGGCACGATAGTTTTTCTTGCAGTTGCTATTCGCATAACGAATATTTCGAGCGATCCGCTCGAAATCATACTTTTTACAAGCTTTAGCAATAGTCCGCTCAATGGTTTTCTTGGATTGGTGTTTCTCCGTGACCATTTTGAGTAGATCCTGGATTTTATGTGAAGAGCTATCCTTCTTCTCATCAGGGCTTTCGGGTAGAGTCTCTGTTGCTGGTGAGATATCTATCACTTCGGCAAACTTAGGATTGGGAACGTACCGGATGTACCAATCATTGCGTACACCGGAAACGGGAGTCCACTCGTAAGAGAGTAGGAAACCTTTCCTTACCAGCTCCTCGTGAGCTGGGTTGAGCTGTCTTTTTGCATCAGAGTAATATCTTCTCTGTTTAACCGGTAGGAGTTTGCAAAGAGTGCTATAACGGTACTGAATGAACTCAGCGTGACCATAGAATTTAACACTCAAAAGCTCATACAATCTAGCGGCAATTGGTCGAAGAGAACGAAGAAATTTGTAGTCTATGGGACAGACGTAGGATGCGTTGATGTTCTGGAGAAAGGGCTCGCTCAAATAGAGATAGTTCATATCAGCAATTGTGCCGTCGTCCATTTCTTCACCAGTAAAAACAGCCTTGTCATACATGTGGAAGGCTTTCTCGATCCACACTTTCTTCCGCTTATTGTAGTAAGCTTTTTTAGTAGTAATTCCTGTCATGACCATTTTCAAAATTCCATCTTTAACCTTCTTCGAAAAGGCTCCAGAGTAGGGTTCCCCCATGATGCGTGCTAGATTTCTACGGGATCCCAGGGGAATAGGATTTCTTACGGGACGCTCAAGTTTGGAGATGATATATTCTACGGCCCTATGTAAACGTCTCTCAAAATCACGAGGTATACCGAAGTCTGGATGAGGATACACTCGCCACAAGATTTCGTATTCTTCGCCATCAATTGTACGAGTTTCCCTGTACTCTATGATGCGGTCTGCAATGTACTGATGCTTGTCGAGAAAAAAGTACGGGAGCACCAGAAAATTGACT
>QMLL01000219.1 GCA_003646715.1 Deltaproteobacteria bacterium | reverse complement strand
TTTGACTCAGCCGGCTTGAAATTGAATATGGTGAAGTCCTTTTTGATTAATATAATTCGTTTGTATCAAAGGTATTTATCGCCATTTAAGCAACCGTGTTGCCGATTTGAGCCTACCTGTTCCCAATTTGCCTGTGAGGCCATAGCAACTTTTGGCCCGGCGAAAGGGATGCTTCTAGCCCTTTGGCGAATTTTGCGTTGCCATCCATTCCATCCCGGCGGATATGATCCTGTAGATAAGTATTGTAAATAACCAGTTAGGAAAAAACCGGAGGAATTTCCAGATCATGGAGAAAAGAACTCTATTGGCTTTTGCTCTGAGTCTGTTGGTATTGTTAGTCTGGCAGCAGATGTTCTACAAACCACCTCAGAAGACAAAAACAAAAGAGACCGCAAAAACAGAAGGCGCAGCAAAGCCAGGAGCAGAAACCAAAGAAAAAACCACAGCTCAGAAAGTTCCGGAAAAGAAGCAGATTATTGATAAGAATGCCTTATTGACACCTCCGCCTCAAAAAATAGCCGGTAAAATCGTTACAGTGGATACTCCTAATTTCAGGGCTGAGTTTTCTACCAAAGGTGGATTGCTCAAGAGTTTCAAACTAAGAAAATACAGGGAAAGCGTCGAAAAAGATTCTCCGCCCAAAGAGCTGATTACCATAAAAGATTCGGGATACTATCCGTTTTTAACCGAACTGGTTAAAAACTCAGACGCAGCGATTGCCTACGCAGAGTACAAGGTGAGCGCAGAGAAACTCGTTGTGAGGTCTGATAAGAAGGAAGCGAAACTGATTTTTTCATGGGATTCTCCGAAAGGGTTAAGGGTCACTAAAACTTTTACTTTTTATCCCGACAACTATTTGTTCGATATGAAAGTGACCCTGGAAAACACCGGAACGGAGTCTCTTACGGACGCGCTTGCAATTAATATGTTTAATGCTCCTTACGAGAAAGAACAGAGCAGGTTAAACGCTAACAGAGTGGTTGTATTAAACAAGAAAGGCCTGGAAGAATTTAATGAGAAGAAAATACGAAAGTCGTCTCCTGTAATTCCTGCTCCGTTTAAATGGTTGGGATATGAAAATAACTATTTTATCACAGCCCTGATACCTCTGAGTGAAGATGGATACAAGGTATCCCTGAACCTGTTGAACGAAAGTAGCCACCTCGTGAGGACCGTTTTCCTGACTCCTCAGTTCCTGGTAAAACCCGGAGCAAAGACAGATTTTGAAGTCAGGTTTTTTGTGGGACCGAAAGATTTAACGGTGCTCAAAGATGCCAATTACGATCTGGCGAAGTCTGTTAACTTTGGATGGTTTGATATTATTGCAAAACCACTCCTGTGGTTCATGGATTACATTTATAAATACGTACATAACTATGGTGTTGCAATTATCGTAGTGACAGTTGTGATAAAGATTCTTTTCTGGCCGCTGACCCATAAGAGCTACGAGTCAATGAAAACCATGAAAAAATTGCAGCCTAAGATGGCGGCCATAAGAGAAAAATATAAAAACGATAGGGAGAAACTTAATCAGGAATTGATGAATCTCTATCGAACGTACAAGGTAAATCCTGTGGGGGGATGCCTCCCCATGATTCTTCAGATCCCCGTGTTTTTTGCCCTCTACAGGATGTTATACGGAGCAATAGAACTCAGACATGCTCCTTTTTGTTTGTGGATCAATGATCTGTCTGCGCCGGATCGGCTTTACATCGGGATCAATATACCCTACTTGGGCGGATTGCCGGTGTTGACTATTCTTATGGGTATTTCCATGTTCGTGCAGCAGAAAATGACTCCTACTGGCGGAGATCCACGGCAAGAAAAAATGATGCTAATGATGCCTGTGATATTTACAGTATTTTTCGTTAACTTCCCATCCGGATTGGTGCTTTATTGGCTTGTGAACAATATTCTATCCATTGGTCAGCAGTATATGATTAATAAGAACGCGTAAGAAGATAATGAAAAGGTGTTTCGACAGAACCGGGAACTATTGGAAACCGAGCGGTTGTGGTTATTATTAATTATGGAGAACCTGGTACCGAAATCTGCTGCTGATATTCGAAGGTGTGGGAAGGTTAATAGTATGGAGGAACAAGATGGTTGAATCCAGAGAGTTTGAGGGCAAAACAGTAGACGAAGCTATAGAAAAAGCGTGCAAAGAACTTAATCTCAAAAGAGAACAGCTTCAAATTGATGTTATTACTTCGGGATCCAGCGGAATTTTTGGTATCGTTGGTGCGAGAAAGGCAAAAATCAGAGTCAGCCCCAAAGAGATGTTGCCTGACGATCAGGTAAAACTGGCGAAAGAAGTGCTTGAAAATATTCTGAATCCCTTTGATGTGCCAGTGGTTGTGGAAGGAAAAATAAAAGAAGACCAGATTTACCTTGATATAATCAGTAATGGTTCAGGGCTCTTTATAGGGCGGCGCGGACAGACCCTGGATGCCTTGCAGTACATAGTGAACAAAATAGTGAAAAAAGAAATTTCGCAGTGTTTACCAATTGTGGTGGACTCGGAGAACTACAGGGAACGCCGCAAGAAATCATTGATTGACTTGGCAAAGCAACTGGGAAGAAAAGCAAGAAAGTCCAGTCGGCCGGTAGCAAGTAGCCCTATGAATGCTCATGACAGAAGGATAATTCACCTTACATTAAAGAAGGAAAAGGGCGTGAGAACGAAAAGCAAAGGAGAAGGAGCTTTTCGTAAAGTAGTTGTTTTCCCCGTAAAAAGGGGAAACTCTTCCAGAAATGCGGGGCACGGGACAAATTCTCGAAAAGATCCGCCTCAAGCGGAGAGAGATGATTGAGAAGCTCTCATTTGAAGACACGATTTGTGCGCTTGCGACGCCAGTAGGCGAAGGAGGGATCGGGATCATTAAGATAAGTGGTCCCGATGCCCTTAATATTGCAAAAAAGTTGTTCAGGCATGACCCTCCCATAGACCATTTTGTTTCACACCGCCTTTACTACGGACTCATAGCAGACCCAGAGAATGACACAGTTCTGGATGAAGTCCTGCTTTCTTACATGCAGGCACCACGTACTTACACCAGGGAAGACGTCGTGGAGATAAATTGTCATAGCGGTCCAATTGTATACAAACGAATCCTTGAGCTTGTCATGGACGCAGGTGCTCGCCTCGCTGAGCCAGGGGAATTCACTAAAAGAGCATTTCTGAATGGCCGGATCGATCTCACCCAGGCCGAGGCCATAATAGATTTGATCAAAACAAGATCTGATCGGGGTGTTGAGCTTGCTGCTCAGCATCTTCGTGGAAAATTTCATGACAAAATAGAAGAATGGCGAAGCACGCTGATTGATATCCTTGCTCGGGTTGAGGCGTGTATTGATTTTCCCGAAGATATGGAGGAGGAGCTCAAAAGCGAGGAAGTTATTGAAAGTATCAGGCGCGGGATAATTGGACCGATTCAAGAAGCACTTTCCAACTACGACAGCGGGCGTATCCTGAGAGAAGGGCTTAAAATGGTAATCGTGGGAAAACCCAACGTGGGTAAATCGTCTCTCTTAAATGCCCTTCTGAAAGAAGACCGTGCGATCGTCTCGGAAATTCCCGGAACAACCAGGGACACCATAGAAGAATCTTTTTCGTTGAAGGGAATCCCTATTCACATAATTGATACGGCTGGTTTGAGAGCTCCCGGCGACAAAGTTGAAGCCCTAGGGATTACCCGGGCCAAAGACAGGCTCGCAGAAGCAGATTTTGTTTTGTTTGTAATCGACAGGAGTGTTCCACTTGAGAAAGAGGATACAGAAATTTTTGAGGAGGTCAAATCAAAAGAGGGGTTAATAGTTTTAAACAAGATTGATCTTCCGGAAAGAACTAGAGAAGAAGAATTGAGAGAACACTTCGAAAAGTTTCCTGTAGTTCCTGTTTCGGTTCGCACGGAAAAAGGGCTGGATAAACTGGAAGAAGAAATATTCGAGCGCATTATTAAAGCCAGAATTGATTATGACCGATCTATGCTTGCTCCAAACCTGCGTCACAAAAAATGCCTTGAGCTTGCAGTGGAGTATCTAAATAATGCCATAGATTTGCTTCGCAAGTGTGAAAGTCCTGAATTAATTGCCTTTGAGCTTAAGCAGGCACTTGATAAGCTATCTGAGATTGTCGGGGAAAACGTTGGTGAAGATATTCTGGATCATATTTTCAGCCAATTTTGTATCGGGAAATAGATGGTGAATGAGAAAAAGCTCTTAAAATGGCAGGCACTGGCCGGGGATGTAAAAACAAAGATAGAAGAGAGTACAGCAAAGGCTTTTGATGTCTATCTACGGGAACTGGTCAAATGGAACCGTAGATTTAATCTTACCGGAATTAAGGATCCGGTGGAGATTCAAATAAAAAACTTTCAGGATTCCATGGCGGTTTCAAAGCTTAT
>QMLL01000218.1 GCA_003646715.1 Deltaproteobacteria bacterium | reverse complement strand
TATTGATGACGATATTAAGTCGCAATCCCCTCAAAATCGGGTCACTCACTCCAGTAGTTGGGTCGAAAGCGGCTGGGTTTCAAAGAACTTAGAATGTGTTTCCCGCGAACCCCTTCGCCAAGCTCGAAAACCACCTTCAAAAATACTATCAAAACGAACCCTGAAACTACCTAACTACCAGAAATCACCAGTGAAACTAATGTGCGCGAACCCCATCGAAGCCATTTATAAAAATACTATAACTTCAAACACTTGTAAAACTTTATTTTTGATCCCGAGGTTCGCGCATTTCCCTGGATACCACATGGCTTAACCTTTTTTCATTGTTCTTCAATACCGAGCTTGTGCTACTACGCAATTATCACATTACTTTCTTCAAGAAAACCTGAACCCTGACCCGAAACCAGCACATTCTTTACACATTTATCACAAACAAAGTAAAATCTCACACTATCCTCCATGTGGTCAATTACCTCATCTATACGATCCTTCATTCTTGCGAATTCTGCAGAGCTCAACCTGCATTCAAAAACGCTGTAAAGCACTCTCTCACCATAGTCCTTCATAACCTTTCCAACTTTCTGTAATCGCTTCGAATCGTGTATGTCGTAGCTCACTATTATGTTGTTCCATCGCCTCCGCATTTTAAACTACCTCGAAACCTTCGTCTTCTTTAATATCTCCCCAGCCTGAGATAACCACCCTTCCCACGCACTGCTTGCAAAGGGAGTAGTATCGAACCCTATCTGACTTGACGTCAATAAGCCTTTCAATCCCCTTTATCATTTTCTGGAGCTCTCCCATAGATAAGTCACATTCAAAGACGCTCTTCTGTACCGGGGTGCCAAAATCCTTCAAGAACTTAAACACCCTGTTTCTGGTTCTGTCTTCAACTATGTCGTAACTTACGAGAACGTACACCACTTCACCTCATAACCATTGGCCGGTATGCTTTTTCTTCCCCCCGAACTACTCTTGCAAAATGTCTCACCTGCTCCCGTATACAATCCCTGTAGCTGAGCTGCTGCCCTGTAAGCCTGTGCCTGATTTTCTGGTTCATTTTCCTCTCAAACTGAACGATAAACTTGCGAAATCCATCGTCCGTAAGCCTCACTGGCAAAGCAGGCTCCCTGCTTAACTCATCCGTGACAGCGCTCTTTTCATCCAAGGAATCACCATTTTCCCGGGTTTCTTCGCTTTCATCAACGTCAACTCCCTTCTTAAAGTCAGAAAGGGTTAGGGTTTTTAGGTTGAAAACACTCAAAACAAGGGTATCAACCACAAGAGGTCTCCACTCTTCCATTAGGTCCAGTACCAGGGACGGGCGACCGTACTCCACTGCGTGAAGGGTTCCGAGGTAGGGATCGAAGCCTACCATGCACACGGCGTTCATAACGCTGTTCAGAAGAAGGGTGTACCCCAAGCTCAGCAATGCATTTACGGGATCAGTAGGAGGTCTTCTGACCCTTTTTTCGAAACCGACTTCATTTCCAAGTAATCCCCTGGCAAAGCCTTCGAAATACATGGCAGATGCACTTCCCTCGTAGCCCCGGAGGCTATCCAAATCCGTAGCCTGTCGTACTTTCCCCATGATCTTCTTTATCCCGGCCACCTGCTTCCCGAGCGCCGCCTCATCCCTGCTCCTTTTTATTCTCATGAGCACCGAGCGCATGTTGGCAAGTTTGCCCGCCACAATGGCCCTGGCCGTTTCAACGGCATATCCCGCGTCCATCATCCTGGCAAACTGCTCGTGGCGCAGGGTTATATTTTTACTGAACTGTCCCTGCAAACGCCCCATGTACCTGCCCGCACGGCTCATGAAAACCGTATCGATGTTTTCTCTGAAGAGACGTGTTATCACCGCCGGTGTCAGGGATATATTTCCAAATAGCACCAGTTGCTTCAGCTTATAGATGTGAAGCGTTCTGAGGGTATCCTTTTTTCTTTGTACAAGAAGACGTTCCCCTTCCAATCTTATTGATGTGTTTTGTTCTAGTATGTACGCAACCACCATTGTTTCCAGCAAAGGCCTCCTTGTATTGTAGTTAACGTCCACACACTTCACGGTGATGTGCCACGACCCAAAGGGCAGACACTCCATGAGTTTGTTAACGATTTTCCAGGATCCAGTGAATCCTCTCCCCGGAACAGTCCTGTTTGAGCCTTACGTCCCTGAGTGTGTACTCTTTTATTCCTTTTCTCGAAAAGTGTTTCTCCAAAATCCCCTCAAGCCTGTGCAGTACTTTTCTTTCTTCTGCAACGTGTTGGGACAGTCTGGCGTATCTTTCTGCTGCCTCTTTGAGGGTCAATTTTTCTGGTAGCTGAAAATCTGATGACTCGGGCACCAGATGAGGATTCACATGCAAAAGCGGTGACGGGTATTTTCCGCCCCTGAGGTCCAGCACGCAATTGCACCCCAGTGAAACCGTTATCTCCGGCAGCAAGTTTCTTATTTTTATGCAGCTAATTGGATTCTTTTTCAGCCTGGACCATTGATTTTTTACCTTCGTGTAATTGTAATCAGGGGTCGGTTCCAGCAACTGGTGCATAATTCTTCCATCTTCATCGATGAGCCCCACTGTGTAAAAAAGTACAACCTTTTCGTCCGATCGTAGCATGTGTCCTGCTGTAGCCTTTGATACCAGGTGATCTACAACAGGGCATTTTGACTTCAACTTTTCAACCAATGGCGGCAGGGATTGTGTACCATGCTGTAGAAGTTTTCCCCCTTCCTCGCATTCCCGGATTCTTTTCAATCCATACTTCAGTGAAAATGGTCTAATTTTTTCCAGGTGCTTCAGTTGATTTTCATAAGGTTTCCCCTCAAGGTCGATGAAGAGCGAGCGAGACATCGAAGCACGATCAAGGCCAAGGGGTAGTGGCACACAGGTTTCCTTCCACCCCATTCCTTGAGGGCGGGTGGGCAAGATCGGCTCCACTGAAAAACTGGTGTCATACCTTGGAATCAAGGACAAAAACTCCTCCAGAAACCTCTTTGCCCGAAGGAAATGTTCAAACTCGTCAAAAAAGAACCATATTCGATAGCGTTGATGGCCATATCTTTCCAGATAAGATGGAATTCCGATACGCCTGGCGATACGAGCTATTTTAATTACATAGCGTTTCATTTTTTCGTCCACCATGGCCAGGTAGGTAATCTGGCCGGCGTGTTGTTCTCTCACCCTTGAGGGTATCCGAAGACAATACCCTGCAAAACGCACCGTATTGTCTGATCTCATTGGATAGCCTGCCAGGGTAATATCTCCAAGTAGGTGAGCTTTTACACATCCTGGAGAAACGGGAAGTTCACAAAACTTGTATTTCATGCTGCCGGTTGAGAAATCGATGGATTCAACACAAAATCCTACTTCTCTCCCGGCAAAAAGTTCCATGAACCTATTGATCTGGGTGTCCCCAATGGAAATGGGGAAAAACCTTTCGTGGGCCTCCGGAAACACCTGGCACGTTCTTTCCTTTACAGCTCTGGCAAGCCCGGCATGGCCAAGTTTCTCGTAGATTTCACAAAGGAGATTTTTCGCCTCTTGATGCTCCGGCACTATTTTTATGAGCTTTTTAAGAAAATGCGTCGCCCTTTCGTGATAGCCTTTTTCGTTAAGGAGACGGGCCAGGTTGAAGAGCGCCTTTTTATGCCTCGGGTTGATTTTTAAAACCCTGCCGTAGCTATCCATTGCAGGTTTAATCATGTCAAGCTCTTCACACAGTTCTGCCCACTGAAAGTGTATTTCGTCAATCATAGGAGAACGAAGTCGCCAGTAGAGAATGGTCTTCCTGGCCTTGTCTTCGTCGCCAATCTGGAGGTAATGCCTTGCAAGCCGCACGTAGTGATCCTGGAGTTCCATAATCTTTCATCCCCTTAATTTGTTTCCGGCCCGAAGCTGCCGATTGTAACACTTCTAACTGTTGGTGCTCTCGATCTCAACAACTGCAATGTTGCAGTCTTCTTTCCGGACTTATGGACAAAGGAAAATACCTCACAGCCGCACTAAAAAATACCTCACTAAATTGACTTGTTCTGCCGTTAGTTCGAGGTTAAAGAGAATGGCTAGAAAATGGCGTGTCCCTTTTTCTCCGAGCCCGCATCTCCGATTGCTGATCACTGTCATACAATCCCCTCTTAATCGGGTCAGCGCTTGCGCGGGCTAGGGGCATGGGGCTAAGGGGCTAGGGGCTGGTATTTTTTCTTGCCCTTATCAGCGCACCGATCATCCTGGCTATCCTGGCACACTCATTATCAAGCCCTTCAAAGATATCTCTCTTTATGTAGCCAATATCAAATGCAATCGGAAGTTGTGTTCTAAGCTCGGCAATTGATCCCTGTTCCCCTCCCACTTCCCACCCCTTGCCTCTCGCCTCGAGCCCTTATCTTGTCTCAATCCCCCCATGCCT
>QMLL01000217.1 GCA_003646715.1 Deltaproteobacteria bacterium | reverse complement strand
TACCCGCATGCGATGAACGCTTGAAGCTAACTCTTCTTTTTCAACTATGGTAAACATAGCTACCTCTTTTCAATTCTTACGGCACATGCCTTGTATTCGGGAATTCGGCTTACCGGATCGTGAGCAGGGTTCGTCAGGACATTAACTGGACTTTCCGAGAAGTGGAAATCCATGGTTACAACACCCTCGGGTGCCTTGTCACTTATCAGAACTTTTGCTTCCACTGATCCGCGCCTTGAAGTCACTCGTACCACATCGCCATTGTTTACTTCTAAAGCAGCCGCGTCATCCGGATGAATTTCTACGAATTCTTCTCCGCGGATTATATTAAGACCTGCAACCTTGCGGGTCATGGTACCTGTGTGGAAATGGAAAAGACTGCGTGCGGTTGTAAGCACAAACGGATATTCTTCATCGGGCATTTCTTGTGGCCCCTTGTAGGTTAACGGCTCAAAATGACCCTTTCCTCTGGTAAAGGCCTGAGTGTGCAAAATGGGAGTTCCCGGATGATCAGTATCAGGACATGGCCACTGCAACGTGGTCATCTGTAAACGATTATAGGTGATACCACCATAGCTCGGGGTTACCTTGTTTATTTCATCCAAGATTTCTCTCGATGAGGTGAAATCAAAGCCCTTAGCGCCCATTCTCTTGGCTATTTCACATGTAATCCACCAATCTGGTTTTGCCACTCCGGGAGCCGGGACTACGGGATCGAACCACTGGACCCTTCTCTCGGTATTTGTAAAGGTACCATCCTTCTCAGCGAAAGAAGCAGCGGGAAGAACCACGTGAGCATAAGGTACAGACTCGGTGGGGAAGATATCCTGTATGACGAGAAACTCGAGTTTCTCAAAAACATGTTGCAGGTGTTTCAAATTTGGTTCGCTAACTGCAGGATTTTCGCCCACCAGATATACCGCCTTTATTTTACCGGCGTTTATTTGGTCAAACATCTGGGGCAGTGTCAGGCCAATTTCTCCGGGAAGATTATCCACTCCCCAGGCCTCCTCGAATTTCTTTCTCAAATTCTCGTCAATAACTGCCTGGTATCCAGGAAAGACGTTGGGTAAAGCTCCCATATCGCAGGCACCCTGAACATTGTTCTGGCCTCTCAGTGGATTTACTCCGGTGCCGCGCTTTCCGATATTTCCGGTCAGCATGGCTAGGTTGGCTGTTGCGAGAACATTGTCTGTACCATGAGTATGCTGGGTGATACCCATTGCGTAGAGAAGTGCCGATGGTTTGTTCGTAGCGTAGAGGATTGCGGCTCTTCTGATCAATTCCGCATCAACCCCTGTGACCTCGGAAACGAAGTCAAGGGAGAACGCCTCGAGCGATTTCTTAAACTCCTCAAAATTCTCGCATCGACTCTCAATAAATTCCTTGTCGTGAAGATCTTCATCTACAATTACTCTTGCCATTCCCATCAGCAGCGCTATATCCGTTCCCGGACGATGCTGCAGGAAATATGTGGCGTGTTTTGCTAATGGTATTTTCCTGGGGTTGGCAACTATAAGACGAGCTCCGTTTAAAACAGCTCTGCGCACCCTCGTTCCGATCACAGGGTGTGTATCTGTAGTGTTTGTTCCAATGGCCAATATACAGGAAGCTTCGCCAATATCCTCGATGGTATTTGTCATTGCCCCACTTCCGAATGCTTTGACCAGACCGGCCACAGTGGGGGAGTGTCAGAGGCGCGCGCAGTGGTCAACCGAGTTGGTTTTTAACACTACCCTCGCGAACTTCTGGATAACGTAGTTCTCTTCGTTAGTGCATTTGGCCGAAGAAATAACTGCAACCTCATCGGGGTTGTACTTGGAAAACTGTTTCGCTACGGCGTCGAGGGCTTCTTCCCACGATGTTTCTTCCAGGGAACCGTTTTTTCGTATGAGCGGTGTTTTGAGACGATCAGGGCTATGGACAAATTCGCCTATCCCAAAACGACCCTTAACGCAAGAAAGTCCTTTATTTGCCGGGCCATTCGGATCGGGTACCGTTCTTACTATTTCACCGTCTTGTACTTCAAAAATCAGCCTGCAACCAACGCCGCAGTAAGGACAAATACTTGCCTTGCTTTCTCTTTCCCTGTAGCGATCGTACAGGCTCATCACTATGTCTGATATTTCCGGACATAGATTTTCTTCTTTAGCCTTGACTTCTGCTCGCCATTGCGGCAGCTTGTCCATCAATGCACCAGTGGGGCACACATCCACGCATGCCGCGCAAAACTGGCAGCCAACCTCTTCCAGAGGTCTGTCAAGAGGCGTTCCGACTTCCTGGCGACCTTCAACCTCTTTAAATACAATTGCTCCCACTCCCCTGACTTCGTTACACATCCTGACGCAACGTCCGCACCGCACACACAGGTTGTAATCTCTTCTGAAAAACGGACCTCCGTCCTTAACCTCGAACTTCTTTTCGGTGGGAGCTTCATAAGGAATTTCAATTCCCACGTAGCTGATCAACTCCTGCAACTCACAGGTCTGGTTCTTGGGGCAGGCAATACATTCTCTGGGATGATCCCTCAGTATTGCTCTCAATGTCTCCTGCCTGAACTCCTTAACCCTGTCTGTGTTGGTTCGAACCACCATGCCTTCTTCAACAGGAGTGGAACAGGAGGCGGGTAATCCTCTGAAACCTTCGATTTCAACGGCACAGATGCGGCAGTTTCCACTTGGTCTAAGTTGTGGATGAAAACAGAGAGTCGGAATAAAAATTCCAAGCTCCTCTGCCGCCTTTAGAACCGTTGTTCCCTCTGCTACTTCAACTTCCTGACCATCAATCCAAAGTTTTACTTTTCCCATTACGTCACCCAATATCCGGTATTAGGTTATAGGTTAAACTCAACAAATTTGGTATGATATTTGAAAATTATGGCTTGCAATAGTGGGAATAGTTAGACAATTAAAAGTGCTTAGAAAAACATCTGCCACAAGGATTTGTCTCTTTCGGTTAACTTTTATTAACTGATCCTGCGCTCACAAGGCACTTTGTTTGAAAAACGCGAATTTGTCAAATAGATAATGCTAGTACCTCTCCATAGGCGCAGCCTATAATAGCGCTAGATTCACAAAACTGCAAATAAAAAATTACACAAATGGTTTAAAACCAGATTTTTTAATGTATGTTAACTGGTAGTTCCGTGCTATTTTGTCTTTAAAAGTGTCTCATGAAATGGTTTTATCTCTCATTAATTGCGGCTTTTTTCACTTCGCTGTCCGATGTTTTTAACAAAATCGTGTTAAAAAGGGTGGATGAGTGGATAGTTATCTGGCTTGATCTGCTGGTAACAATTCCCTTTTTGCTGCTATTTCTGAAATATTTCCACTTTACTCTTCCTTCATTGGATGTGTTCGTGATAATAGCTGAGCTGTTGCCCATGGAAATTGCTGCCTTTTATCTCTACATGAAGGCCATTAAAGTTTCTCCACTTTCTTTGACCATCCCGTTCCTTGCTTTTACTCCCGTTTTTACGATCCTTACGGCCTGTTTAATACTCGGGGAAAATATTAGTCCGGCAGGAACGGTGGGTGTTTTGCTTGTTAGTATTGGGGCGTATCTTTTGAACGGGGAGGAAATGCTCGGGCGACCTCTCGCCCCCATAAAAGCGATTTTTAAAGTACCCGGTTCTAGGTACATGTTGATTGTTGCGCTGATATATGCCGTCACATCCACCCTTGGCAAGAAGGCCGTGCTTCTCTCAGATCCTTTTTCTTTTGGCCTCGTGTATATTGTTTCTCAAGCTATTGTACTTACTACAATCAACGCATTTCGCTTTGCAAGAAATCGTAGCCTGTTTGGTAGCATTAAGGATAGCAACATCTGGAAATTTGTACTGGCTGCGGGATGTTCCATGGCAATTATGGTAGTAGCGCATTTTTCGGCTATACAACTTGCCCCAGTCTCTTATATGATATCTGTGAAGCGATTAAGCCTGGTAATTTCGGTTCTTTTTGGCTGGCTTATATTTAAAGAGAAGCACATCTTTTATCGTATTCTGGGAGCATCGTTGATGATGTGTGGTGTTGTGCTCCTGTACCTCTATTAAAGGTAAAGGCAAATGAGACAGGATAAACTTCGTCTGGCAATAATATGCTTCTTCGTGAGCTGCTTTGTGCTGGCAGGCTCTTCCACAGCATATAATCTTAAATCGTTGCGAAAAACGTTTGTTAGCCTGGAAAGTCTTGCCCCGGAAACCGGTGCCGTAATTTTTGAGATGAACAGTGGAAAAACTATTTTTTCTTCGCATGAACACAAAACTTTTGTACCTGCGTCCGTGGCCAAGTTGATTACGTCTTATACAGCACTCAAAGAACTTGGCCCCGATTATACTTTCAAAACAGAAATCTACGTAGACGGACCCGTTGTCGACGGAAAGCTTGATGGAAATCTTTACATTAAGGGTTACGGTGATCC
>QMLL01000216.1 GCA_003646715.1 Deltaproteobacteria bacterium | reverse complement strand
TCTACTCTCATCTGTTCAAGGTAAAAGGAGAGGAAGTCTTTGTCTGGTTGAAATCCGTTTGCTTCGGGGGCCTGTGCGAGAACAACGCTCGATCTTGCCAGGGAAAGGGCGTTTTCATATTCACTAAATGATGGAGAGACAATTATGGCCGACCTGATACCCAGTGCGTGCGGCAGAAGGTAAATTATTTCTGTAGATCCATTTGAGACTATTATCTGGTGGGTGGAACAGTTGTGCGTCTCTGCGAGCAGGTTCACTATCTCGGAGGTACTAATATCGGGGTAACTTTTCGCTAAGGGCAATTTTTGTAGCAGGTTCTGTTCAAGTCCTGGAGGCGGAGCAAGAGGATTGATGCTGGCGCTGAAATCTATTATTTCGGAAGGGTCTTTTCTGGTTTTTTTTGCTGCTTCATAAATGTTGCCACCGTGAAAACCTTTCATATCAAATCTTTATCCTCCTAGATTTATTTCCTATGAGCATCCACAACCTGCCATTGCAGAAAAGTAGCACTTCAATTTAATTTCATACCATAATAAATGCAAGCCCTGCAAAAAATAGCATAAAAGATGTAAGATAAAGCAATTTAATCGCTATCTGGTAGAGTTCTGGTTTTAACGGATTTTCTGGATCACCTAGAGTTGGTTTCTCAACGATTTTTCCAAAATATGTTCCAGTTCCTCCAAGCTGTATTCCCAGCGCACCGGCCAAGATAGCTTCGGGAATACCGGCATTCGGGCTGGCGTGTTTCCCGGCATCCCTTAACCATGCCTTCCAGCCCCTTTTCCATTCCATTTTCAGCAGAAAGGATGAAAATAGCATAAATAAACCGGCAACTCTCGCCGGAACGTAGTTGAGTGCGTCATCAGCCCTGGCGGAAAACTTCCCTGTATAGATATATTCCCTGTTCTTGTATCCGAGCATGGAATCAAGAGTATTTGCTGCCTTGTACATCCAGGCAATTACAGGTCCTCCCAAAATGAGATAAAATAGAGGAGATGCAATACCATCAACAATATTTTCTGAAACAGTTTCCAGAAGGGCTTTGAGAATTGACTCTTCGCTAAGGTCTTTTGTATCTCTACTCACAATTTTACTTAAAGCAGTTCTGGCCTTATCGATATCGCCACTTTTGAGAGCTTCGAATACTCTGGAGCTTTCCACGTGGAGCGAGCGGGTTGCCAGCACAGAATAAATTAAATAGATAGTTACCAGATGGGCGGCACTTTCACCTATTAATCTTGAAAGTGCAAGAAGCAATGATACAGCGAATCCTGTACTGGCCACCGTGATCAGCCAGATAATAACACCGGATAAAATGGCAAGGAATCTGTCTGATCTGTCCTTTTTGAATTTTGCGTACAGAAAATCTACAAGTTTTCCAATTCCCCTGACCGGATGAGGTATAACTTCAGGATCACCGAACGCCAAGTCCAGGAAATAGCCCAAAATATAGTCAACTGGAGTCATCTGCAGGTAACCTAGAATTAAATAGATTCTATAAACACAGCTCTACTCATGTTCTGGAAAAATTTGGGACTCTTTGTCTTTCCGTTGTTTTTAAGGTAGCCGGGAAAGGCATCTCTTTAGATTTCTTTTTCTTGCTGAAGTTTCATTATCAAATTAAGGGGTGTTTTGTCATCATCAAATGCATAGATTGAGGATTTAGCATGTTCCAGCCTGTCGCTTTGCCCGTGTTTAATCATTAGAATGGAAGTAAGCTTGAAGTAGGAACCCGCAAATGTTTTAATAAAAATAGTAAATAATAGTAAAATTCAAATATGCCTGCGAGGTGAGAAAATGAAGAAGGTTAGGTTCTACAATTTAATTATAGTTTTATTGATCATGATCACAGGAATTGTTTTTGTTTCAACTGCGAGCGCTTATAGAACAGAAAGCTACATGGAAGGGTATCGAGCAGGATACTATGGTTTTCTGGCAAAAAAGAAAACCAATCCGAACTTGACCACGAAAGAGTTCTATAATGAAGTCTGGGAAAAACAGAAAGAACTTGGAAAACCTTATCATTATTACGTGGGGTTCAAGGACGGAGTAAGGGATGCGGTGAGGAGAACTACTCCCAGGCCGTGGTTGAAGACTTACGAAGAATCAAAATCGAAAAAGAAGTAATTCTATTGCCCGGATATTCCAATTTTCCGGGTTAAAATTTTTCCTATCACTTCGGAATAATTTTCCCACCTGTTTTTCACTCTACTTTTCACATTCCTGCAGTTTGGCCGTAAGTCCCAAAAAATATCTTAAAAATCAATATCTTAAAAATCCTGGACTAAATTGCAAACAACTGGATTTGTTGGCATCACGCTTGCTCAAAAGGGAAGTGTAATATTTTGAGAAGCTACGAGGTGAAGCTTATGAGGATAGGTTATTACGAAGCAGCTCTTGGAAGCATGCAACAGTTAATCAGGGAAGATGTAAACGCAAATAATCTCGCCAACGCCGGCACTATAGGTTTTAAGAAGACCAGGATAGAATTTACGGACTTTCTGGCCATGAGAAGTAAAACGGACCTCAAAGCAGGGCCGGTACATAAGACGGGGTCTCCCCTAGATCTCGCCATTGTTGGGAAAGGATTTTTTGCGGTGGAAACTCCCGACGGGACGCTTTACACCCGAGCAGGAAATTTTTCTATCGATTCAGAAGGGACTCTGGTGAACAGCGATGGATACCCTGTGCTAAGTTCCGGTGGAAACGTAATTCTCCCGAATCAGTATGTATCCATTCAACCGGACGGAAAGATTATCGATGGTAAAAGAGTGCTTGGGGAGTTGCAGATTGTATATTTCGAGAAACCGGAAGAACTGGTTCCCGTAGGAGGTACGTATTTCAAAAATGATCCAGATACTAACCCGAGTATGACAGCTGAAGATTTTGAAATATTGCAGGGAAGTATAGAAGAATCCAATGTAAACATAGTTTCAGAGATCGTACAGTTGATTGATACGTTAAGGACCTTTGAAGCCCAGCAGCATAGCCTGAAATTTTTCGATCAGATGAACGCAAACGTAATTGAAAAAACAGTTTAAGGAAAGATGAGAGGTAATTGCCATGAATAGGAGTCTCTGGACTGCAGCAACTGGAATGGGGTCACAGCAACTTAACATGGACATCATTGCCAATAACCTAGCCAACGTTAACACTGTTGGATTCAAGAGAAGCCGTGCCAATTTTGTTGATCTAATGTACCAGACATTGCAGGCACCTGGAGCTACTACCTCCGGTGCCACAAACGTTCCCAACGGAATCCAGATTGGTATGGGGACAAGGATTGTTGATGTACAGAAAATGTTTAACCAGGGCGAATTTATCCAGACCGGAAATGATCTGGATCTGGTGATTGAGGGAAGAGGATTCTTCAAGATTCTGAGAAATGATGAGGAAGTGTACACCCGTGCTGGTGCCTTCAAACTGGACAAGGAAGGCTACATCTGTGACCCTGAAGGATATCGCCTGCAACCTGAGATGAGGATACCCTCAGATGCGGTGAACATAAGTATCGATCCGCAGGGGAATATTTCCGTTATTGGCCAGGACGGCACCGAGATAGCCAGTGGCGAAATACGACTCTACAATTTCATCAATCCAGCTGGCCTATTGAGCCTGGGACGAAGCTATTATCTGCCGACAGAAGCTTCAGGAGAACCTATCGAGGGAACCCCTGGAGAAGATGCACTGGGAACCATTAACCAGGGATATCTTGAAAACGCGAACGTGAGTATCGTCGAAGAGATGGTAGATATGATTGTGGCACAGCGAGCCTACGAAGCCACTTCCAAGGTAATCAAGACGTCCGACGAAATGATGCAAATCGCAAATAATCTCAGGTAACCGGGGGGTGGAAAATGTTTAAGAAGATCCAGCTTATTTGCATCACTTGTTGCCTTATCATTTTATATCTTTTCTTTGGCATGACTGGCGACTCATATGCTTTATCCGGTCAGGACGGAGTTTCTGATCTCAGCGTAATTATAAATTTTCACACGAAGTGCACGGTTGAGGGTGAAAAAGTTACCGTAGCGGATATTGCGTCCGTTACGTGCGATGATTCGTCCATATGCCAGAAAGTAAAAAGCATATGCATTGCAACTCTAAGCGCTCCCGGGACCACTCTCCGCTTGAGCTCGGATCATGTGGCAGACGTTCTCCGAAGAACTCTTCCGGCTATTGGAATCTCCCTCTCCCAGGTAAAGGGTACCGTGCCTGTTGAAATAGTTGTTACTAGAGTTAAAGGTACCAAAGCTAGAAAGGTGTACGCAAGAATCTATCGTGATTATGTTTTTAAAAACATGCCCTGGAGAAAAGAAGACGTCAGCATATCAGATATTAAAATAAGCTCAACGAACTTTATACCTGGTGAAAATAATATCACGTTCAAGGTGGATGCTGATTCAAGTTTACCGTTTTTGGGAAATACGC
>QMLL01000215.1 GCA_003646715.1 Deltaproteobacteria bacterium | reverse complement strand
GTAATCAGTTTGTATTGGAGTTTCATGTTAAGAAATTCAACAGGAAATGTGTCCAGGGATGTTTTTATAAACTGCTCGGTAAGAAGGAGAGGAATTGTGATTCTTTTTTTCCTGAGAAGTTTCAAATGAGGAAAAAGCAATGCCAGCTTGTTTATTCCTTGATCTGTCAAAACCACAAGCAAATCTACACTTGATTTTCCGCTGACATAGTCTTTTCCGGCAGCGCTTCCATACAGAATTACGCTCACAAGTTCATCCCCGTATATGCTTTTCAATATCTCTGCAGCTTCTTTTGCAATGTCTACAGGATTTTCCATCGTTCTCCCCTCTAAACCCCGTAAGTTGTTTAAAAATTTTTACCAGCCCCCGCTTGCTCCACCTCCACCGAAGCTTCCTCCCCCACCTGAGAATCCTCCTCCACCAAACCCTCCGCCGAATCCCCCACCAAATCCGCCTCCAAAACCTCCCCAGAAAATAAATGGGGCGGATCTTCGGTATCTTCTCCTGCCGAATAACCTGCTTATAATTGAGAGGAGGATGAATAGGAATATTAGACCTGTTATAGGTGAAAAAGCTTTTGACCTTCTTCTTGATTTAACCGGAGCTTTGTACTCTCCTTTGGTGGCCTGCATGATGGCGATGATCCCAGCTTTTATTCCTTCGTAGAACTTTCCTTTTCTAAACCATGGGGCGATCTCGTTTCTGATTATAGAACCCGCAAGACCGTCAGGTAACACACCTTCCAGGCCATATCCCACTTCGATCCTGATTTTACGGTCTCTTACTGCTATCAAAAGCAATACTCCGTTATCTTTGTCCGCCTGTCCCAGTTTCCATTTTTCTACCACTCTAATTGAATAGTCTTCTAGGTTTTCGCCTTCCAGGCTTTTTATTATTAAAACTGCTATTTCGTTGGTAGTTTTTGCCTCAAATTCTGCAAGCATTCGATTAAGGTCGGCAATTTGGTTGGGAGTGAGTAAACCGGCCAGATCAGTTACCCTCCCGGTAGGGCGCTCTGGGATTTCAAGGCTATGTGCTGATTGTTGAAGGAACAAAATACCGCAAAGGGCTAAAACGAGCAAAATAGTTGTTTTTAAACGAAAGTTATTCGGTGTGTTGTGTTTGAAAAGCATTTTTACGAGTTTTCTCCACCAGTGTTGTTACTCACGAATTATGCTTAAAAAGATACAGGTAAGTCAAAACATATCACATTATCTGTGAAAATCCAGAATATCCTTTTAAATTTTCTTAAAAGTCAAGCTAGTTGGCGACTTCCAGCATTTCAGGAGGGGAATAGTCAAAACTGTATGTATCTTTTTCATACGCTACGATTTCAAGAAATACGTCCACAATTCGAGGGTCGAACTGGGAACCGGCGTTTCTTCGGATTTCTTCTATCGCCTCACTGGCAGGTATAGCTTTGCGATAAGGGCGTTCGGAGGTCATTGCGTCCCACGAATCCGCTACCGCGAGGATACGAGCTCCGAGAGGGATATTTTCACCTTTTAGTCCGGATGGATACCCGTTTCCGTCAAAGCGTTCGTGGTGGTACAAAACAATGTCCAGTATTTCCTTATCGATCAGGTCGCCTATTATATCCACCGCTATCTGGGGATGTTTCTTAATTTCAGCGAACTCTTCGGGAGTAAGTGAACCGTTTTTGTTCAAAATATTGTCTTTGATGCCAATTTTGCCGATGTCGTGAAACATTCCTGCCAGTTTGATCTGTTCAACCTGAATCGGTGAAAGATGCATTTTTCTTGCTATTTCAACAGCCAAAGTCGTTACTCTTCTTGAATGGCCCTGCGTATATACGTCTTTAGCTTCCAGTGCATTGGCCAGAGCGGATAAGGCGCCAGCAAAAACCTTCTTTATTTGCTTTGTTTGTTTCGCAACCTGTTTTTCAAGATTGTCCTGGTAATCTTTTAACTTCTTTAGAAATCTGACTTTTTCCATGCCTCTCTGAATACTGTAAATCACCTCGTCTAGATCGAGAGGCTTATTGATGTAATCATACGCTCCGGCTTTTAAGGCTTTCTTGACAGTGTCAGAGTCATCGAAAGCGGTGACCATTATTACAACCTGTTCGGGATTTATCATTTTTACCTGTTCTAGCAGACCAAGGCCGTCAAGCCTGGGCATTCGAACGTCTGACAAAATCAGATCAGCTTTGTGTTCAATATATAGTTGGAGTGCTTCTTCCCCGTCCGAAGCCTCCAAATGGTCGTACTGCAAGGTTTCAACGATCCTCGACATGAAACTGCGAATACCGGGTTCATCATCAACAATAAGGATCTTTTCTTTTTCCATTTCTTGTGCTCTACCTCCACATCCACTAGGGATTAGCAGTTCATTTCTGTGCACACTCCTCCGCACAGTCCATTTGAGTAGGTGAGCAAATTACGTACCATAAAGAGCCTGAAATATTTTCCAAACTGTACATGCATTTTGATTTCCAGTTGGATATTAAGGCATCAGTATTTCATTTCTCATTGACTTTTATACTGGAGTCAGCTACTTAAAAAATTTTCCTTCGTCACATCACCTGGTGCTGAAAAGTTATTGGAGGTCAGATGGCTATAACTGCTATTAAGGGAATGAGTGATATCTATTCGCCGGAAGTTGAGGTGTGGCAGCAGATAGAAGAAAAGGCAAGGCAGCTCTTTGCACGTTTTGGTTTTAGGGAGCTCCGCACGCCGATTTTGGAGAAAACGGAATTATTTGCAAGAAGCATAGGCGAAGATACGGATATTGTACAAAAAGAGATGTATACCTTTCCGGATAGGAAGGGAAACATGTTGACATTGCGGCCCGAGGCAACGGCTTCGATAGTTAGGGCCATCATTCAACATCGACTATATAATGTACCGACCATGGGTAAGTTTTTTGCCATCGGTCCGATGTTCAGATATGAGAGGCCTCAGAAAGGCAGGTATCGTCAGTTTCACCAGGTAGATGCTGAGGTTGTTGGATCAAAAGAACCAGTAGTGGATGCTGAAGTGATGTACTGGGCAATGCTTTTTCTGGAAGAAATCGGCATTCGGGATTCTGAGCTTCATATAAATTCTCTGGGATGTCCGGAATGTAGATCGCCGTTCAGGGAACGTCTCGTAAAGTATCTCAGGGAGTATGAGGAATCATTTTGTAAAGATTGTGGAAGGCGAATTTACACCAATCCGCTTCGGGTATTTGATTGCAAGGTAGAAAAGTGTAAAGAAATTGTTAAGGGAGCTCCAAAGGTTCTGGATTCTTTGTGTGGTGAGTGCAAAAAACATTTTGAAAAAGTGCTCTTTTTCCTGGATAAGACACGTTGTACTTATAAACTTAATCATCACCTGGTAAGGGGGCTTGATTACTACAATCGAACGGCTTTTGAAATAATTGCAAGTGGCCTGGGAGCTCAAAACGCCGTTGGTGGCGGTGGCAGGTATGATGGTCTTTTCAAAGAACTTGGAGGACCAGACATTCCAGCAGTAGGTTTTGCCCTGGGTATTGAAAGGCTGTTAATCGTCTTGAAGGAAAGTTCCCCACAATTGAAAATTGGAGTTCCCGATCTTTATATGATTGCACTGGGAGAAAAGGCCCAGGAGGTATGCTTTTCGATAGCGCAGGGGCTACGAAAAAAGGAAATCTATGTTGAGATGGGTTATGAGTTAAAGAGCCTCAAAAGCCAGATGAGGCGTGCTGATAAGTTTGGAGCTGTCCATGTGCTAATTATCGGAGAAAATGAACTTGAAAAAGGTATCGCAATTTTAAGGAACATGGTTACCAAGAAACAGTCCGAGATAGCGTTGGATGAAGTTGAAAATATTCTGGTTGAGAGAATAAAGAAGGAGAGTGAATAGTGCTGGAAGGTTTAGGTGATTGGAAGAGAACTCATCATTGCTGTGAACTAGGTACCGATAATGTTGGTGAGCATGTTGTTCTGATGGGTTGGGTTCAGAGACGAAGAGATCACGGGGGATTGATATTTATTGATCTCCGGGACAGGGAAGGAATCACGCAGGTTGTATTTGATCCCCAGCGAAATGAAGACGCTCATCAGCTTGCCCACAATCTTAGAAGCGAATGGGTACTGGCTGTAAAAGGCGAAGTTCGTCGGAGACCGGAAGGAATGACCAATCCGAAGTTAAAAACGGGCGAAATTGAAGTCATTGTCGACGAGCTGAAGATTTTGAATATTGCTAAAACTCCACCGTTTCTAATAGAAGACAGAATTGAAGTCTCTGAAAATATTCGTCTGAAATATAGATACCTGGATTTAAGGCGACCAAGGATGCTGAATAATCTGCGTTTCAGGCACAATGCCGCTCAGATTGTACGCCAGTTCCTGAACGAAAATGGCTTCCTGGAAGTGGAAACCCCTGTTTTGACGAGAAGTACACCTGAAGGAGCCAGAGATTACCTGGTACCAAGCAGAGTAACCCCCGGTCGTTTT
>QMLL01000214.1 GCA_003646715.1 Deltaproteobacteria bacterium | reverse complement strand
TTTGCCAGGATTCATGTCCCCGGAAAGAAAAAACAGTGGGAAGACGGGTGGGTAAGCGAAGATGGTCTGATCATCGGAACTTACATTCACGGTGTTCTTGATTCTCCCGGATTCAGGGGAGAAATATTGAACCGGATAAGAATATCCAAGGGTTTGAAGCCTCGCAAGCCCAGGCAGGGCCGTCTTGGGAGGTTCAAGCAGTACGATAGGCTGGCAGATCACTTTGAAAAGTATTGTGATGTGGAAAGAATTCTCGGTCAGATGGGACTTTAACATCACTCAGAAAGGAAAAACATCCAGGTGAAATCGGCTTTTTGTATAGCAGGAACACATAGCGGGTGCGGGAAAACCACTGTGACCCTGGGTATCATGGCAGCCCTCGTGAAAAGGGGCCTTGTGGTTCAACCCTTCAAGGTTGGGCCCGATTTTATCGATCCCGGACATCACAGGCGAGTAACCGGAAGAGATTCACATAACCTCGACGGCTGGATGCTAAGCCCTGAATACAACAAGGAGATGTTCTCGAGGTATACCCGGGATGCTGATATCGCTGTTGTTGAAGGGGTAATGGGGCTATTTGATGGGTTTTCAGGGTCTGATGAAGCCGGCTCCACAGCCCAGATGGCCAAAATACTCGGAATACCCGTAATTCTTGTGATAGACGCCAGATCAATGGCCAGGTCCGCTGCTGCGGTAGCACTTGGTTACAGTCTGTTCGATAAAGACCTTCCAGTGAAAGGCGTCATTTTCAACATGGTCGGAAGTGAAGGACATGCCAATTATCTGAAAGAAGCCATGGAATCTTCTTTACCTCAGATTCCGGTTTTAGGCTGTCTGCTCCGAGAAGAAAATCTTACTATACCCTCAAGGCACCTGGGACTGGTAACCGACGAAGATAGCCCGCTACAAAATGATCGAATTGAGCAGCTTGCTGCGTGGGTTGAAAAAAGCGTAAACCTGGATCGTATTTTGAGCGAATGCAAGCTTGCCTTGACCGAAAGCTTCTACACTAAACCGGTTCTTTCTGATGTCACTGTTCATGCCCCTGTTCCAATAGCCATCGCCACGGATAAGGCTTTCTGCTTTTACTACCCTGAAAACCTGAGGCTTCTTCGTGAAACAGGGGGAATTCTAAAACCCTTTTCACCCATCAGGGATGAACAGCTGCCAGGAGGTGTAAAAGGCTTGATCCTCGGGGGTGGTTACCCGGAGTTATACTGCAAAGAGCTAAGCAACAACAGAAAACTGATAAAAGAAATCAGGAACTTTGCCACGAGAGGTGGACCGGTGTACGCGGAGTGCGGCGGTTTTATGTATCTGACAAAGAGCATTACAGATCTTGATGGCGTAACTTATCCAATGGTCGGAATTTTTCCTTTGAAAACCATCATGAGCACGAAACTTGAGTCTCTTGGATACAGGGAAATCACCACCACCGGTCCTACTGTTCTCGGGCCACCCGGGACCCGGGTGCGCGGTCATGAATTCCACTATTCTTACCTTGAAGGAGATACTACCTTAGCAGAAGACGCATACGAAGTTGCTGACAGGAAAGGTCAGGGGAGAATCCCTCAGGGTTTTCTCATGCGCAATACTCTTGGATCGTATATACATCTTCACTGGGGATCAAATACCCTGGTGGCAAGAAATTTTGTTCGATATTGCAGGGAGGCAAAAATTGAAACCACATGAAATAGAGGAGTTTTCGTTTTCCATTATAGATTCCGAGGTACCTGAACCCCGACCGTACGCGGGCAGCGAATGGGTGGTGGTAAGGCGTATGATTCACACAACTGCTGACTTTGAACTTCTTGATCTTGTCCGATTCCACCCCGATGCCATAGATAGGGGGACAGAAGCCATCAGGCGGGGATGTCTTGTAATTACAGACACAGAAATGGCACGGGTCGGGATAGGTAGCAAGCGGTTGAGTAAATGGGAATGCAAGGTCGAATGCCATATTTCCGATGAAGCTGTGGCAGCAAGAGCCCGCAAGCTTGGCATCACCAGGGCAGCCGCAGCAGTGGATCTTGTAAGCGACAGAATAAACGGCAGCATATATGTAATCGGTAATGCCCCCACATCGCTTATGAGACTCCTGGATCTAATAGAGCAAGGAAAAAGCTCTCCGGCCCTTGTGATCGGAATGCCCGTCGGTTTCGTGAACGCTGCGGAGTCCAAGGAACGCTTAATGGAACAGGACAAAGTCCCTTACATTACCATCAAAGGACGCAAGGGTGGATCAGCCATTGCCGCATCGGTAATAAATGCACTGGCCGGTCTTGCGGATAACCAGGATTGATTTTATACTTTTGTTAAGTAGCGTGAATATATGAAATCCAAGAAAAAGAAACTTAGAACCGGGTTTACAACCGGCACTGCCGCTGCTGCGGCAGCCAAAGCAGCAGTGCTATTCCTGGGCGGCATAAATGGCCTTAAAACGATCGATACGCCTCTCCCCTCCGGAGAACGACTTAACATCCCTGTGGCTTCTGTGAAAAGAGAACACAACGGAGCAAGCGCCCTGGTCATCAAAGACGCTGGGGACGATCCTGACGTGACTCACAGAGCGAAGATATGGTGCAGCGTTGGTATTGATAAGACCGGGCCATCCGGGCAAGTATTAATAGAAGGAGGCAGAGGTGTGGGCCGGGTAACAAAACCCGGTCTTCCTGTTGCGGTAGGAGAATCCGCCATAAATCCGGAACCCAGAAAACAAATAACACAAGCTGTGCGCGAAGCCTTGCAGGAAACCAACCTGGAAGGATCGGTAACCGTCATGATCCATGTTCCCCGGGGAGAAGAAATAGCCAGGAAAACTTTGAACCCAAGACTGGGAATCATGGGTGGTATATCCATTCTGGGAACAAGGGGAACAGTGCTCCCCTTTTCTCACCAGGCATACAAAGACACCATTACCCTGGCCATGGATGTGGCAAGAGCACGAAGCATAGACACTATTGTGCTTTCCACCGGAGGCAGAAGTGAAAGGCTGGCAGGCGAACTACTGGGAAACATGCCGGAAGAAGCATTCGTACAGATTGCTGATTTTTTTGAATTCTCTCTTAAGGAAGCGGCCCGAAGAGGGTTCAAACATATCATTTTTTCCTGCTTTTTCGGGAAGCTGGTAAAAATGGCCCAGGGTTGTAAGTACACGCACGCGAGGAAATCTCGACTTGATCTTCACGCACTTTCTGGATGGTGTCTGGAAGAAGGTATGCCGCTGCAAGATGCTGAAAAAGTGGCCATTGCAAATACGGCGATTGAGGCCTTGGGGATAATTCTGGAAGCTGATCAATCCGATAAGATAATATTTAGGGTTTTGCAGGAAGCCCTTCGAAGAGCGAGAGAATACGCAGGGCCGGGACCCGCATTGGAGTATCTTTTGTTTTCTATGCAAGGAGAATTGCTGGGCAAAATGACCGATTCCCGGCCCGCTTCCAAGAAATTCTGAAAAACGATGAGCGAAAAGTATGGAAAAAATATATGTGATAGGCGTAGGAATGGCCCCATGGAATGTTCCTGAACAAGTTAAATCGCTGATTTACGAAAGCGATCTGCTTGTAGGCGGTCGCCGCTTGTTAGGCTATTTTAAGGGTTATTCGGGAAGCACAGCTGCGATAGAAGGTTCCCTGGACAGAATCATTGAACAAATAGATCTGGAATCATCCCGGGGGAAAAAAGTTGTTGTGTTGGCCGATGGCGATCCTCTTTTCTTTGGAATCGGGAAAAAACTCCTGGAAGTGTTAGATCCGAAAAGGATTGAAATTATCCCCAACATTACAACGCTTCAAGCAGCCGCATCCAGAGCCAAAATCCCATGGAATCAAGTGGAAATTGTATCCCTTCACGGAAGGAACGACGTCTGGCCACTCCTCAGGGCTCTCGCCTTCAGGGATATCGTGGGCGTGTATACGGGAAATGCCAGGGGACCCGGATTCATTGCCAGCTTAATGAAATCCAGGGGAATAGATACCTTCAGGATGACTATATTTGAAGACCTGTTCCAGGAAACCGAAAAAGCGACGGAACTTTCTTTTGAGCAGGCATCTGAAATGAAGTTTTCCGGGCTTAATTTTGTGCTACTAAAGCGTATAAAACCACCAGAGATCCCATTGTCCATCGGGATAGACGATGAGTCTTACGTTCACGAAAGAGGTATGATAACAAAAAAAGAAATACGTGCAGTTGGTCTTGCAGAACTTCGCATAAGACCCTCGGACACAGTGTGGGATCTCGGCGCTGGGTGCGGATCCGTGGCCATAGAAGCTTCATACCTGGCAAGAGATGGTAAAGTTTTTGCCGTGGAAAAGAACCGCACGCGCGTTGAATATATTAAGGAAAATATTCGCAGAACGGGAGCGTATCTTGTCGAAGTAGTAGAAGGCAAGATGCCGCACTGTCTGGAATCCTTGCCCGACCCCGACAGGATTTTTCTTGGTGG
>QMLL01000213.1 GCA_003646715.1 Deltaproteobacteria bacterium | reverse complement strand
TTTGATCTCTTGCCCTAACAACAAGAGATATTATCCGGTATTAGGCCGCCTTTCGGCGGATTATCCCAGATTCAGGGGCAGGTTACCCACGCGTTACTCACCCGTGCGCCACTTTACTCTCATCTTCAAAGAAGATGATTTCTCGTACGACTTGCATGTGTTAGGCACGCCGCCAGCGTTCGTTCTGAGCCAGGATCAAACTCTCCAATTAATCCCTAAACTACAAAAACTACCAAGCCCGCTACTACCCAGTTTTCAAAGAACGAATTTCTCGTCGTTTTCCCCGAAAGGGAGTGCCAAATATACTGATATTTTTTTTAATGTCAAGAGAAAAAATTCGATTTTTTTCAACTTGAGGCACTTTCTATTTCGCCCTTTCAGGTGCCATTAATTATAAACATCACCTTTCCAATTTTCAAGTTTAAATCGAAAAAATAAGACAGACCGGAAGGAATATATAGGGAACGCAATTACACGTAATTTACTATATTTAGCTCGGAAATATTTCCAAAAAGTTTAAGACTTGCCTCAAAAGCCATCTTCGTCTTTTCAAGATTAGTAACAGCCGCAACAAAATCGGTATCAACTGCGCTTGATAAAAGAGTTTCTTTATCAATACCAATATTTTCCAGCGCAGCTTTTTTCGCATCCAGAGCATTCATTCGCGATCCGATCTTGCTTATCTGCATGTTTACCGTCTGCAATGCATTGTCGAGAGGCGCCATCTGGTTTCTTATCTCATCCGGATCGTCGTTTAAAAGCGCATCTCTTAACGCTATCAACGCAGTAAATATTTGATCATTAGTTCCTCCAACCTGAGCACCGATATCCGCTCCATTAATATTAACAGTTGTGTTGGAATTAAAATTCGTCGGAATCTCAAAATGTTCGTCATCTCCCTGGTACGTCACGCTGGTAATCCTGCCCGTCACCGGATCATAATTTGGATGAAACGGTTCCGTATCCGTGCTCAAGCCCGCCAGGATATATCTATCATCATACTTGGTATTTCCAACAGCTATCAGATGCTGAATAATCTGATCTATCTCCTCGGCAGCGCCTTCCCGGGTTTCAGCATCCTGGGTGGCATTCGCCATCTGTACTGCTAGCTCCTTGGCCCTGATCAAGCTATCGTTCATGGCACGAAGCGTCGTCTCTGTTTCAGCAAGCCAGTCACTGGCAAAATCAATATTTTTCTTGAACTCACCAATAAACGATAGGCTTCTCTTGATCCTCATCGAATCACTGAGCGCAATGGGATCATCACTCAAGTTATGGATCTTTCGCCCCGATGAAATATCAAAAGTCAGTCTGTCAATCCTGAACTTATGAACACCAATCTGCTCAAGCAGCCTGTCGTAAGTATGATTAAAACTTATTCGATACATAAACCTTTAACCCCTCTACGTCATATTAATCAAAGTATCCAACATCTCTTTGCCGGTAGTTATCATTCGTGCGGCGGCTTGATAAATATGCTGATACTGGATCATATTTGTCATTTCCTCCTCCATGGATACTCCTGACACCGCCTGCTGTTCACTTCTCAATTCGTTTTTTAGAGCTTCCTGGAAATCTTTTTTGGCTTCTACCTGCTGCGCTTCTGTCCCGATACTGGTGATGAAATTCTGCCAGTAGCCGTTTATGGATTCACCACCAAGCGCAACCTGCGAAACTTCACCCAGATTTGCCATGGTAATGGCTGTACTGTTATCACCTGGACTGCTACCCGCCATAATCCAGCTAAGATTTGTCTCAAACTCATCGTTGAACTCAATATTACTGGCATCACTTCCATTAAAAAAATGATGTATGTTCACACCATCGTTGTAGTCCTGATAACTGTTAACCTGCTGGATGATAGTATTCGCCAGTGTGTTGAGCTTATCCTCATAGCCATCAACACCGTTGGATATTTCGTCCCACATATCTTTCCAACCTGAAAACTTGCCACCGTCAAAATCGAAGCTTGCCACAGCGTTGCCCGCTGCATCAGTGCCACTGAACACAGGACTCACTCCAGACGCCGGCACAGTGAGTTTTCCGTAATTGCCACCAGACACCATAGTTACCTTTGCGCCCGTAGAATGATTGGTGTAGAATTGTACCGTCAACCAGCCATTGTCTTCTTCCCTGTAATCGAAATCAACGTATTCCCTTAACTCTTCCAGAGCTTGCTGGCGTTCGTCCCTCAAGTCGTTGGCCGGATGCCCTGTGACTTCTCTTCTCGCAATTTCTTTGTTCAGATCAGCTATCTTTTCCAGGATAGTGTTTATTTTTGAAATACCGCTCTCGATTTTCTGTTCTATTCCGTCTTTATACTCTTCAAACCCGGCATATATATTTCTTATCTTATCCGCCAGGGCGGTTGCTTTCTCAACGATGGATTGTCGCTCAGCAGAGCCCTGCGGATTTCTAGCTAGGGCCTGCCAGCTATTCCAGAACTCTTGAAGATCGTGACTCAACCCGTAGTCTTCCGTTTCGTTAAGAAGAGACTCTATCTTGGTCATTATGTCATCTTTTCCAACGTAATAATTGTACGTGGAATTTTTTTCCAGCAGGAAGCGATCCACAAATTGATCTCTAACCTGTTCAATGTTGGCAATGCGGGCCCCCCTGCCTCTGGCACCATAATGGGCATATAGGGGAAAGCGAGTTTTCTGGATAACTCTTTGCCTGGCATAGTTGGGGGTTGAGATATTAGCAATATTATGGCTAGTTACTTCCAAAGCTACTTGCTGGTTAAGAAGCGTCCCCACAGAAATATTTAATATGTCAAGAACTCCCCCCATTGTCTAAATCTCCCTGTTTACGGAAATTCCCTTGCTGGTAAAGCTCCTCACTTTAACAGTTCTGTGTTTATCGTAATTGATAAGATATTCCGGATGCAGAACGTTCATAATACTGTTCCAGCAATCGAGGCATTCATTTATAAAACCAGCGTTAAGGTTCATCCTGTTCATTACTTCCTGGTGATAGTAGTTGAGTTGATTTTTCAACAACTTGAGACTCAAACCTGTATCAGATGGCAGATATTTAACCAAGTCTGATATTGCAAGCGGTTCCAAGTTAACATTGAGTACAGCCGCAAGTTCATTAAAAGCTTCCACTGATTTCTCTCGTGTATCTTTTAACTTCCTCAAAACGATTTCCTTTTTCTGTCCGGACAACATCAGTTCTGACGCCGAAAAATTCTTAAGTTGCCTCGCTTCTTCATTAAGGTACATCAGGAGTTCCCTGTAACACTGAACCTCCTGTTCCATGAGGCTAATTAACCTGTAAGCAGCATTATTTATGTTCATGTGTTGTCCTCCTAACTTTATTATCGTCAAATTTCCGGACTTCTTTATCCGTTGTTTCACTTTTCCGTTAATTGCCTGTAAAGGAGTTCCGCCAGTCCAAGGTTGTTCTTCATACACATTTCCTTGGCAACCTCAGCGTCAAACATGCTCCTGAACATATTCTCCGGCGATGTTTCCGACTCGTCTAGCAGTCCTGACTTCTGTACGGTATCTCTCATGCTCTTGAACATGTAAGAAATAAGAATAGACTCAAATTCCTTACAAGCCTTCTTCAAACGCGCCTTTTCCTGAGGCGTCAACTCTGAAGAAGTTCTGTTAACTACCGGAACATTGGATCCAATTCTGGGCATCAAGAAACCTCCTTTATTAGATCAACTCCAATTGAGCCTGAAGGGCCCCCGCAGCTTTTATAGCTTGAAGAATAATTATCAGATCTCGAGGTCTGGCTCCTATGGCATTCAACCCCTTAACCACGTCGCTGATCTTGACTCCCTTTTCCACGATTCTTAGCGGCTTATTGCCTTCACGAGTATTAATCTGCGTACTTGGAACAATAGCCGTCTCTCCTTCACCAAAGGGAGCAGGTTGAGAAACAAGCGGTTGCTCGGATATCTGTATATTGAAGCTTCCGTAAGACACAGCAACTTTTGAAATCTGGACGTTTTCGCCAATAACAACAGTCCCGGTTCGCTCATCGATCACAACCTTGGCAACAGTGTCTGGGTTAATATCGAGAGATTCCAGATTACTTAACAGCGGTACAACGTTGTCCTTATAAGAATCAGGTATTGACAACCGAATAGTGGCAGCATCAATCGCTCGCGCAAATTTCCCATGAAGCATGTTATTGATTGCATCGACCGCTCGCGTGGCGGTCGTGAAATCAGGAGAGTTTAAAAAGATGTCCAGGACATCTTTTCTGGCATATGTAATAGGTATCTCACTTTCCACAGTAGCACCTTCAGGTATTCTACCCACGGTGGGATAATTTTTCCGTTCCTTGCTTCCGGTTCCACCCGATACACTAAAACCTCCCACAGAAACTGGTCCCTGAGCTACCGCGTATATCTTTTTGTCAGGGCCGGCAAGAGGGGTTAACAACAGGGTACCGCCTTCCAGGGTTGTGGCGTCACCTATCGAAGAAACCGTAACG
>QMLL01000212.1 GCA_003646715.1 Deltaproteobacteria bacterium | reverse complement strand
TTATTGGTATGACCTTGCCTCGCAAATTGATAACACCCTCAATGAATTCTGGAGCATTGGGTATGGGAGTAATGGTGGCCAGACGAATTATTTCCTGAACCATCAAAATATCTACACCGAATTCTTCTTTCCCCAGTATGAAACTTACCAGTTGTTTTATCTGCTCGCTATCTTCGGCCAGAACAGCGGCAGCTGCTGTTGATTGAGCCATCGTGCACCTCCTTATAGCCTTTCCAAGATTTCGGGTATTTCTTTTAGGGTTACAATTTTCACCGTACTTACGGATTTTATTACTTTTGTCGGCAGTTCGCGTTCCAGACAGCTCTCAGGTTTTTGAACAAGAGCAGTGCCCCCCATCCGTGCAACGTATTGGAGCCCATGCACGCCATCTTTCCCACTTCCTGAGAGTACAATTCCCAAGGCATTTTTTGCAAAAATTTCTGCAGCCGAGATAAACATCATATCGAGGGAATTACAGTCCGGTTCTTCAAAGGGTGCATCCTTGACGCGAATCATGCACCCCCTATTTCCACTGCTGTGAAGGGTTAGATACTTCTTACGCACGGTAAGATAACAGATACCCGGTTTTAGCTCTTCTTCGGTATCAGGTAATTTTATATGAATTGGTGTATTTTCCTGAAGATAAGCAGCAAAAGCATCCAGGTGGTTTTGCTCCATCTCGGTCATTACGAGATATGCTGTTGGCAGATCGGGAGGTAACATGGGAATAAGTTGAAGCAATACATTATAGCCACCGATTCCTGTACCAATTGCCAGAACATGCTTTGGAGTCGAGTTAAGTTTGTTTGCCAGAATTATTTCCCTATTTTTTGAATTTGGTCTGACAAAGTGCAGCGCATCTACGCTAACTTTTGCGGCTTTTTTTACGATGCTTTTAATTCTCTCTTTCTGAAGATTTATATCTTCGTCGGAAAGTTGCGAAGGTTTGGCTATAACTTCCACGGCTCCATATCTTAGTGCGTCAAAAGCTGGCCTTGATCCTTCAGTGGTGAGGGTGCTGATCATTATTACCGGACGTGGAAACTTGATCATGATATGTTTCAGGGCGGTAAGTCCATCCATCTTCGGCATTTCCACATCTAGGGTTATGACGTCAGGATTGAGTTGTGGGATCATTTCGAGAGCTTGCAAACCATCAAAAGCCTGTCCCAGTACTCTGAATTCGGGCTCGTCAGAGAAGATTTTACTCAGTGCAGTTCCCACAAACTTCGAATCATCCACCAACAGGATGGATATGGGCCTGAGTATTCCGGCATCGGTGTTATATTCTGCCGAGGTGTCGTTACACACAGGAGCGACATCGCCCAGTGAAATTAAATTGGCGATAAATGATAGGGCCCTGGGGCATGAAAGTTTGCTCTGTTCTATGATTTCTTTGATGGTTCTGTATCCGTTTATGAGGTTGTATGTTTCTTCTTTTTCTTTGAAAAAGCTTTCAGCCCTATCAGCAAGTGCCGATTCTGATGCTGTTTTTTGTAATATTATTGAATTATTAGGGACCAGAGACCACAAGATGCTGGCTTGTTTCAAAAGCTTGAAACTTTCATCAAGAAGTTGTTCAAAGGGTTGCTGGATGTTTTCTTTTTGAACTGTTATGTGGGGATTGAATTGAAATGAACCTTCAGAACCCCAGGTTAGTATATCCACAAAAGCTTCTTCCGCTACCAATGCGGGGGTTTCTGCTCCTATCACCTCTCCCTCGGAAAACCATATATCTCCTCTTTTCTTGTCTGGGCCAGAAAGAAGAGTAAGCAAGCCGGAATAACCGGAACTATAAATTTCCCAGATAATTTCCAGTATGCTTTTTTGGTCAAGGGTACCCTTATGTGGAACCGGTTCTTCGAGTTTACTTTTTGCGATCAATTCAACTATCCATTCCTCAAACTCTTGAGCGACCAACTCTTCAGCAACAAATTTGTCTGTAGACAGATATGGGAATGTTTCCTGGTGAGGGGGGTCGGAGTCAGAAACTAGAAAAATGGGAAAAAAACATGTTTCTACGTTCAGCCTGAAAACTTGACTTAAATTAATCCCTCTGTCATGAATATAGAAGTCTTTTAATACGAGGCCGGTACATCTTGATGGTGAGGGCAGCGCATCTATGTCTGTTTGAGTGTCAAAAAAATCTATCTCAAAGTCATATTTTTTTACAAGGGCGTCAAATAACGCATTCTTATAGTTGTTTAACCCAATAGAAATAAAATACATGGTAACCGCAAGACCACTTTGCTATAAATATTGTAAATAAAAGCAATACCGTA
This sequence comes from Deltaproteobacteria bacterium, assembly GCA_003646715.1. Classification (GTDB taxonomy): domain Bacteria; phylum Desulfobacterota; class Syntrophobacteria; order B119-G9; family B119-G9; genus B119-G9. Next base: position 2,173 of record QMLL01000212.1, on the reverse strand, counting down.
AAGATATTTTCAAACTATCCCCGAGTACAACAGCGTTATTCACAGCAACTGGTGTGCCATTGTTGTCGAATAATGTTAGAAATATGGCGTGATGAGAGGGTCACTATGGAATTATTACCTGGAAAAATCCCATACCTATTGGTTAACAAAATTCAACACTATGCGTGGGGTACCAGGGGGGTAGATGCATTGATACCCCGGCTCCTTGGAATTAATCCAGAACCTGATACACCGTATGCTGAATTCTGGATTGGAGCGCATCCGAAAGCGCCTTCTGAAGTTGTGCTTGGAGATAAAAGAGTTTCTCTTCGTGATTTTATTGCGATGTACCCCAGGGAGATTCTGGGCAAAGAGGTAGCGGAAAAATTTTCTAATGAATTGCCATTTTTATTTAAAGTTCTGTCTGCTGCAGAACCCCTTTCTATTCAGGCTCATCCTGACAAGGAGCAAGCGAGGTATCTCCATGAAAAAGACCCCGAACACTATCCGGACCCGAACCATAAGCCAGAGCTTGCTGTGGCACTCGGCTCATTTTATGCCCTTGCCGGATTCCGACCTTACGAAGAAGTTTTATCGATTTTAAAAAAATATCCTGAAATTGAAGCATTTGTTGGAGAAATAGTTGTTTCCGATCTTTCAAACAGTCAGTTTGACTCCGCCGAAGCAAAGACTTTTATAAAAACTCTGTTTACTGCTCTTATACGGCGATCAATCACTCACAGGGATGATTTCATAGCTCAAGTCGAAAAGTTGAGGGAAAGACTGTCAAATCAAAAAGACGAACTTTCGGAGGTTGAAAAACTGTTCCTTGAACTTGCGGAAAAATATGATGATGTCGGTCTCTTCGCCTTATTTTTCCTCAATTTTATCCATCTGGAAAGAGGACAGGGAATTTTTATTGATGCCGGGATACCGCATGCGTACGTCAGAGGCAATATAGTGGAATGTATGGCAAATTCTGATAACGTAGTGCGCGTGGGATTGACACCAAAATACAAGGATGCGGAGACTCTTCTTGAAATTCTCACCTATGATACAGGTCCGTCAGCGGTTAGCAGCAATGTGGGGAAGCAAGAGAAGATACTCTACGATGTTCCTGCAGAAGAGTTTAGGGTGGCTTATTACAGGCTGGAAGAAAACAAGAGCCACGCCATGACCGGGCGACGAACAGTAGAAATTGGTCTGGTTTTAAACGGTGAAATCAGCATAAGCTGGAAAGATGGTTCGAATATGAAAGAGATGAGCTTTAAGAGAGGAGATTCTTTTCTCGTGCCGGCTATATTGGAGAGTTATGAAATAGGGGCGAAAGAATCCTCGGAGTTTTACATAGTAGATGTGCCGGTAGGAAGGGGTGTCACAAAAAGCTGATATCCTTTAAGAATCGTACTATTTGACTATTCGTACAAGTTTTGTGCAATATCCTCGAATTTCAAAGGTACCGCACCTCCTTCTATCATTTCTTTCTCTGCTTTTGCTCCATCATCCGGCTTTATGTTCACCGCTTTTATTGCATCGGTAAGTAGAAATACTTTATACCCGTTCTTTAGGGCGTCTTTTACCGTATTCAGCACGCAATAGTCGGTAGCTAAGCCGCCGATGAAAAGCCTCTCTATTCCTTTTTCTCTGAGGATTTCGTCAAGATTTGTACCCTCAAATCCAGAGTAGGCATCACTCTCAACAGATGTAGCTTTGGAAACAATGATTGTGTTTTCGGGGAGTTCCAGTTCAGGTGAAAATTCGGCTCCTTTCGTTCCCCGCACGCAATGAGGCGGCCATAAGCCCCCCTGGTTTTTGAAAGAACAATGATCGGGCGGATGCCAGTCCCTCGTAGCAACAACAGGCAAACCTGCTTTTGAAAACAAAACGATATACCTGTTGAGCACAGGTATTATCACGTCACTATTAGGAACTTCCAGGGCTCCTCCCGGAAGAAAATCATTCTGAACATCAACAATAATTAGCGCGTCTCCTTGATCAATTTTTATCTTTTCCACGTTGATGCTTTTTTGCCTTTTTGACCAATTATTTTTCGCCGGGTTTAAAATAGCTTAGGCGGATCGAGTACCAGTATCACTTTGCCTTCTCCCGTGACGGTGGCACCTGAGAAGCCTTCCACAGCGGCGATACCGTTTCCGAGAGATTTTATTACGAATTCACTTTCATTGTAAAATCT
>QMLL01000211.1 GCA_003646715.1 Deltaproteobacteria bacterium | reverse complement strand
TGGTGACGGTACGACTACTGCTACCATCCTAGCTCAAGCAATTTATAGAGAAGGTTCCAAACTTGTAGCAGCCGGCCATAACCCGATGGCGCTCAAAAGAGGCATCGACAAGGCTGTTGAGGAAGTTGTTAAGAAACTGAAAGAAATAAGCAAAGAAACTAAAGATCAGAAAGAAATCGCTCAGGTAGGTACCATTTCTGCCAACAACGATCCGACCATCGGTAACATCATTGCGGAAGCGATGAGCAAGGTTGGAAAAGAAGGCGTTATTACCGTTGAAGAAGCAAAAGGTCTTGAGACAACCCTTGAGATCGTCGAAGGTATGCAGTTCGATCGCGGTTACCTTTCTCCTTACTTTGTAACTGACCCCGAAAAGATGGAAGTGGTTCTAGAAGAACCCTACATCCTCTGCCATGAAAAGAAAATAAGCAACATGAAGGATCTCCTGCCAATCCTCGAAGAGATCGCAAAGATGGGTAAACCGCTCCTTATCATAGCCGAGGATGTGGAAGGAGAAGCACTTGCAACGCTCGTGGTTAACAAGCTTCGAGGAACACTCAAAGCTTGTGCTGTCAAGGCTCCTGGCTTCGGTGACAGAAGGAAAGCGATGCTGCAGGATATCGCAATTCTTACCGGTGGCCAGGTAGTTTCTGAAGATCTTGGTATCAAACTCGAGAACATCACTTTGAACGACCTTGGTACGGCTAAGAGAGTAACCGTAGACAAAGACAACACGACCATCGTGGACGGTGGTGGCGATCCTGCCGAACTCGAGGCAAGAGTTAAACAGATCAGAACTCAGATCGAAGAAACCACCAGCGATTACGATCGGGAAAAACTGCAGGAAAGACTTGCGAAACTGGTTGGTGGCGTTGCAGTAATAAGTGTTGGCGCCGCAACTGAAACTGAAATGAAAGAAAAGAAAGCTCGAGTTGAAGACGCACTGAACGCAACAAGGGCTGCAGTAGAAGAGGGTATCGTTGCTGGTGGTGGTGTGGCTCTTCTGCGATGTATCCCGGCAGTGGAAAAACTGAAACTGGATGCAGAAGAACAGCCGGGTGCTGATATCATCAAGAGAGTCCTCGAAGAGCCGTTGAGGCAGATCGCCAACAATGCCGGCTACGAAGGCTCTGTAATTGTTGAAAAAGTTAAAGAAAAAGAAGGAGCATATGGCTTCAACGCAGAGAAAGAAGAATACGAAGACCTGATTGAAGCCGGTGTAATCGATCCGACAAAAGTAGTTCGATTTGCCATTCAGAATGCAGCCAGTGTAGCATCTCTGTTGCTAACCACTGAGGCTATGGTAGCAGAGAAACCTAAGAAAGAGAAAGAAGCTCCAATGCCCGGTGGTGGCGGAATGGGTGCTGACATGTACTAAAAGGGAAGAAACCCGGGGCTCCGTTCCCCGGGTTTTTTATTGGTTACCTGAGAAATAGTCACATAGATCTTTTTGTAATTCCAGACAGAACTTCTTCAAAGCCTGATTCAACGCCACCACAACATTATTTATATCCGGCGGACTTTCGCCTCCCTGAACGTCTTCAAGCACGTTGTAGGATTTTTTCAGACAAATTTTGCGTCCCTTGCTCGCCTTCCGGGAATTCTTTATCAGCACCACGCTGGCCTGCAAATGCGCCGTGTGTCCCGTTTTGGTCCTTGTACAGTCAAGCCTTGATACTTGAGTCTCCAAAGCATAATCGGCACTTAGTAGACCTTCGTGCGCGGTTACATTCCCGAATACCGACATATTTTTTAACGCTTTCACCAGATAGGCCCTGATCATGCTATCTGGAGCCGTTATCCAGCGATAGTGCACCGAAGGTTCAACTTTGAAATTACCGGAACTGTACATCAAGCGGCTCGAATCGTAAGGCGGCGCGACCAGAACAGGCATGACCAGTAACACATGATCAGCCCTTACCGCACAATCAACGGTTTCCACCTCAGGGTCTAACTGATAGTGGATAATCGGCCTTTCAAGCTTATACACGCCAAAACATCCCGTGAGCTGAATCAGAAAAAATACAACAAGCGTTATGGCAACTTTTTTCATTTCATACCCCTGCATTTATCAGACCTATTTAAAAGGCTCTCTGGTGGGCGTTCCAAAAACTGCCACGTTCGGTTTGCTTCTAAGCGTATCCACCAGTATCTCCAGGCTTTTCAACAGCTTTGTCAGTTCAATCAATCCCTGATGAAGCTCACCACTCACACCCTTGACATCCTGCCCAACATTCTCAAGAATTTCATTTGTTTGCAAAACAATGCGTCTCAGCCCATCACTAATTTCCTTGAGTCTCTCGGGACTGAAAGCACCTGAACTGGTGGAAAGATTTACAAATGTATCCCTTGCCGCTGCCACTCCCTCTCTGAGGTCCACCATAAAGGCCTTGAACTCTTTGCTTTTTATTTCTTTTTGCACGGTTTCTACTATGGAATCGATGGACTGAAGCGTCTTAACGGCACCTTTTACGAGCTTGTTTATATCTTCAGGATTCGTCCCCTCGTCAATTTTTCGTGCTATGCTCTGAAATGACGCGGTACTATTCTTGATTTGAGCAATGATTTCTGGCCAGTTCTCATTACGAATTAGTTTTAACGCTTCCTCCACGAACTTGTTCAGTTTCTCCGAGATCCCTTCCACATCAACAGCCAGGATTTTCTGATAAATTATCTCCATGGCCGCTTTCAACTGTTGTATCTCGGACGGATATGCCGGAATTACCGGATATGGAGGCTTAAAACTAATCTTGGGCGTATATTCTTTCATTCCAGGAGGTTTGGTGTCTATTTCCAGAAAACGTAGTCCCGTCAGGCCCTGTTCTCTTAGCCTTACGCACAGAGTATCATCCACGCAGAAACTCGGATCAAGGTTCATTACCACTTCTATTAACCGTCCATCGGGTGCCAGACGAATATCCGCAACGCGCCCTATTCCCACACCCCTGTAATTCACTGTTGCTCCCTTCTGTAGACCCTTTACGGATTCCTGGAAATAACTCACGTATGTGGCCTTCTTATGGAAAAACTCCGAAGCACCTATCCATATAAGCGCAATCAGGGCAAGACTAAAACCAATCAGTACAAAAAGACCCAACTTAAACTTGTTAACTCTGCTAGGCATACTTACATAGCCCCCGTTTTCTTTCTAAAGGTTGATAGGGCCGGTTTTCTATTGAAAAAGTTTTGAACCCGGACATCATCGCTTTCTTCCTTTAACTGTTGCGGAGTCCCGGATGCAATAATTCCCTTGGCCTCTTTATCAAGCATTATAACCCTTTCGGCGATATTGAAAATGCTCGCCAGCTCATGGGTAACTATCACCATGGTCGTCCCCAGGCTGGTATTCAGTTGCTTTATTAACAGGTCAATTTCTGCGGCCGTGACCGGGTCAAGACCCGCCGAAGGCTCATCGAAAAACAGAATCTTTGGATCAAGCGCCATGGCTCTAGCTAGCGCAGCCCTTTTCTGCATCCCTCCGCTTAGCTCCGATGGATATCTGTCTTCATATCCTTCCAGGTGTACCATCTGAAGCTTCATCCTTACCAGGATATCTATCACATCTTCAGGCAAAGAAGTAAATTCCTGAAGGGGAAGCGCAATATTTTCCCAGATTGTCATGGAACTGAAAAGAGCCCCCGATTGAAACAGCACCCCGATCTTACGTAGAATTCTGTTTAACACATAATCATCCGCCGTGGTTATATCGTCTCCATCAATGATTACATTACCAGAAATCGGGGTATAGAGGCCAACAATATGCTTAAGAAGTGTACTCTTGCCACATCCGCTACCCCCGATAATTACGAATATCTCACCCGGATAGACGGAAAAAGTGACGTCCTTGAGAATAATCTCTTCCCCGAATCCCGCAGCTAAATCCTTAACCTCAATAATGGGCTCATTTTCCGCTCTTTCTTTCAAAATGCTTCCTGTCACTATTTTTTAGAAGTAGTGAAAAATTATGGTAAAAATAGCGTCTGCAAAAACGATAAGGAAAATACCGCTAACCACAGCGGAAGTGGTTTTCTTTCCAACGCTATCCGCACTTCTTTCAACCTGAAAACCGCGCAGGCATCCAACTCCTGCAATAAGTACGGCAAAGGCAACACTTTTAATCAGCCCAGAAAAAAGATCAAAAAAAGTTATGGCGGTGTAAGTCTCTTCTAGGTATGCGGTAGGACTTAAATCGAGACTGATCACACCTACAATCAGGCCACCGAATACACCAACGAAATCACTAACCAGTGTTAAAAAGGGACCAACAAAAGTAGCAGCAAGAATCCTGGGAAGTGCAAGAAATGACACCGCTTCGAATCCCATGGTTGAGAGAGCATCAATTTCTTCCGATACTTTCATTGTACCGATTTCAGCTGCAAAAGAAGCTCCTGAGCGCCCCGCAATGATAATCGCAGTCAAAAGAGGCCCCAGTTCTCTGAGTATCGATATTCCAACAAGATCGGCCACAAATATG
>QMLL01000210.1 GCA_003646715.1 Deltaproteobacteria bacterium | reverse complement strand
GATGAAAAACGAAAAGATAAAAGAACGGTAATTATTCCCATTCGAAGGGCAAACGAGAAAGTTGAAAAAAAGAGTAGTGATATGTCAGCAGAAGATATAAGTTTACAGGAAATGGAAGATAGGTGGCGAAGAGCGCTCGCTGATTTCGATAACTATAGGAAGCGCTGTGAGCGCGAAATGCAAGGAACAAGGGAAGATGAGAGAGCTCGTGTTTTAGCGAGCATGCTTCCTGTCCTTGATAGCATCGAGAACGCTTTAAAAGCCTCAAAGGACTACGATCATCCGATAGTAAAAGGGGTTGAAAGCATCTACAAGCTAATGAAACAGATCTTATCGTCCTACGGGGTGGAAAAGATTGAAGCGGAGAAAATGCTTTTTGACCCTAACTGGCACGAAGTGGTCGGAACTGTGGCAAATCCGCAACTGCCGGACGGTTTTGTTTGGGAAGTCGTACAAAAAGGCTACAAGCTTGGAGACAGAATGCTACGCCCGGCCAAGGTGATTGTGGTTAAGAACTATGAAAACAATAACCAGAACAAACAGGGATGAATTAAAGTAAACTATTTAACATGAAACTCAATTTTCAACTATCGAGATAAAGAGCTTACGCGGAGTTTGTAGTTCAGTCAAGGAGTGTGGATTCCCCCAAGCTGAGCTCGGTCATGACTTGCGCGGGAATGACTGTGATATTATTTGCAGGAATCACGTAGATATTATTGGCAGGAATCCAGAATTATTAGTTTTATTCTACATCTTTTTTTGAGATACATGTTTTGTTGTTCTGATTACCGGGATGAGAATTAGAAGGAGAAATGATTCAGGTTCAAGTAGAAAAAGTTCAGAGAGGTGAAAAACGGTAAAAGATGGCGGTAAAATACAAGGACTATTACGAAATCCTTGGAGTACCAAGGAACGCAACGCAGGAAGAAATTCACGCTGCTTACAGGAAGCTGGCGAGGAAATATCATCCTGACGTGAACAAGTCTCCTGACGCGGAGGAGAAGTTTAAAGAAATTGGGGAGGCTTACGAAGTTTTAAAGGACCCTGAGAAGCGAAAAAAATACGACCAGCTTGGAGCCAACTGGAAAGCCGGTCAGGATTTTACTCCTCCTCCGGGATGGGAGGTACATTTTGATTTCTGGGGTCCGGGCGAAGAAACAGGTGAAACTTCCTGGAGAACCACAGATTTCAGTGATTTTTTTGAGACTTTGTTTGGAGGAGGTTTCAAAAGGACCAGGGCGAGATCTGGTAGAACCGGCGGACCTTTTACAGGGACATGGGTCCAGGATGGGCAAGATCAGGAGGCCAAAATTACCATTACCCTGGAAGATGCTTACCGGGGTGGTACTAAAACCATAATGCTGCAGACACCCAAGATTGACGAAAATGGCAACGTCACTATGGAAACCAAAAGCTATGAGGTAAAGATTCCTCCCGGTGTAACCGCTGGTCAAAAGATCAGGTTGAGTGGTCAGGGACAACCTGGAACTGGAGGCGGACGCCCCGGGGACCTTTACCTTGTGGTGGATATTGCACCACACCCTTACTACAGGCTGGAAGGTCGCGATATCTACTACAAGCTTAAAGTTACACCCTGGGAAGCAGCGCTTGGAGCACAGGTGGACGTTCCCACACCCGGTGGTTTTGTATCCGTTAGGATTCCGCCGGGAACATCAAGCGGGAAGAAGCTCAGACTACGAGGTAAAGGGTTACCAAACCCCAAAGGAAAACCTGGAGACTTCTACGTGGAGGTGGAAATTGCTGTACCGGAAAAGTTAACTTCCAGGGAAAAAGAATTATTTGAAGAATTAAAAAAACATTCGACTTTTAATCCTAGGTCTTAGGTCTTTTTACAACAGAGCTCAAAAGGTGGATAGATGGCAGCGACAAAATTAATGATAATAGTTCGAAACAAGGATATCTCAGACAGGGATTTACTCTCCCTGGCAGAGGTTGCTTATCATAGCAAATTACATCCCGAACTTATTGCTCGTTTCGTTAGCCTGGGATTGCTTGAACCTAGGAAACGATACGGCACCGGAGAACTTCTGTTCGATTCAGAAGCAGTACTTACAGCAAAAAAAATCTGGCGTCTCAGACAGGAACTTGGAATAAACTACGCCGGAGTGGGTCTGGTACTTGATCTTCTGGATCGAATTGAATTTCTCGAACGAGAAGTTGAACGTTTGAAAGCATTGCTGAACTCTCAAGCATGTATGGATATTTCATAAAAACTAAAGAAAGAAAGGAGAAAGTCCTATGGATATAAATAAATTCACATTGAAATCTCAGGAAGCTCTACAGGCAGCACAAACGAAGGCTATTCGATATGGTCACCTCGAAATAGACGGTGAACATTTGATGCTTGCTCTTCTGGAACAACCGGAAGGGCTTATACCCCGGATTTTCCAGAAGATGGATATCCCGGTTGATGAGATAAAGAATAAACTGGAAGAGGAGTTATCGAGGAGGCCCAAGGTCTCGGGACCCGGAGCCGAAGCGGGCAAAGTGTATCTTACGGCACGCTTGAACAAGCTTCTTATAGCCGCAGAGGAAGAGGCAAAAAGGCTAAAAGACGAATACGTCTCTGTGGAACACATTGTCCTTGCCTTCATCAAAGAAGGAATATCCACACCTGTCGGGCGAATTCTAAAGGATTTCGGCATCACGGAAGACAGGTTTTTGCAAGCTCTTACAGACGTGCGAGGGAAGCAGAGAGTGACAAGTGCAACGCCTGAAACAACGTATGAGGCACTTCAGAAATACGGAAGAGACCTGGTTGAAGAGGCACGCAACGGAAAGCTTGATCCGGTTATCGGGCGCGATTCTGAGATCAGACGTATCATACGGATTCTTTCCCGGAAAACCAAGAACAACCCGGTGCTGATTGGTGATCCCGGCGTCGGTAAAACAGCGATTGTTGAAGGACTGGCTCACAGGATCGTACGCGGTGACGTTCCTGAAGGGCTAAAGGATAAAACCATATTTGCGCTGGATATGGGAGCCCTGATCGCAGGCGCCAAGTACCGGGGTGAATTCGAAGAACGCTTGAAAGCCGTTCTTAAAGAAATCAAGGAAAGTGAAGGCAGGATAATTCTCTTCATTGATGAGCTCCACACCATAGTTGGTGCCGGCAGGGCCGAGGGAGCCATCGACGCAGGGAACATGCTGAAACCAATGCTTGCCAGGGGTGAACTCCGCTGCATAGGAGCCACCACTCTTGACGAGTATCGAAAATATATCGAGAAAGATGCGGCCTTAGAGAGGAGATTTCAGCCCGTTCTCGTTGAAGAACCATCAGTAGAAGATACAATATCTATTCTGCGAGGTTTGAAAGAACGGTTTGAAGTTCACCATGGTGTAAAGATTCAGGATTCTGCACTGGTTGCAGCCGCGGTTCTTTCTCACAGGTACATAACGGACAGGTTCTTACCTGATAAAGCTATTGACCTGATTGACGAAGCCTGTGCAATGATCAGGACCGAGATTGACTCCATGCCTGCTGAGCTTGACGAAGTCACTCGCAGAGTAATGCAGCTGGAAATTGAAGAGGCCGCACTGAAGAAAGAAAAGGACAAGGCGAGCCAGGAGAGGTTGAAAAACCTCAGGAAAGAACTGGAAGAGTTGCGCGCAAAAGCTGAATCCATGAAAGCTCAGTGGGAGGCCGAAAAACAGGCCATCAAGAGAGTACAGGCTCTTCGTGAAGAGATCGAAAAGATCAGAAGAGAAATCGAAGAAGCGGAACGCAGCTACGACTTAAACAGGGCTGCGGAACTCAAACATGGAAAACTTCCGGAACTGGAGAGACGCCTGGCCGCTGAAGAAGAACAACTGGCAAAACGCCAGGGCGAGGGTCGGTTACTCAGAGAAGAAGTAACAGAAGAAGAAGTGGCCGAGATCGTTTCCAGGTGGACAGGTATTCCTGTCACTAAGCTAATGGAAGGTGAAAGGGAAAAACTGCTCAAGCTCGATGAGATTCTCCATCAACGTGTCATCGGCCAGGACGAAGCAGTTCAGAAAGTAGCAGATGCCGTAATCCGTGCACGCGCTGGAATAAAGGATCCGAGAAGACCAATCGGTTCGTTTATATTCCTGGGTCCTACTGGTGTCGGGAAAACCGAGCTGGCCAAAACCCTCGCGGAGGCTCTCTTCGATACCGAGGAGAATATGATCAGAATCGACATGAGCGAATACATGGAGAAGCACACTGTAGCTAGGCTCATTGGTGCTCCTCCAGGATACGTGGGCTACGAAGAAGGTGGTCAGCTCACCGAGGCTGTTCGTCGAAAACCATATACTGTAATTCTTTTCGACGAGATAGAGAAGGCTCATAATGATGTCTTCAACATACTTTTGCAGATTCTGGACGACGGTAGGCTCACCGACTCCCAGGGACACACGGTAGACTTTAAAAATACCGTTATCATCATGACGAGCAATATCGGTTCTCACTACCTTCTTGAGGGAGTTACGGAGAAAGG
>QMLL01000209.1 GCA_003646715.1 Deltaproteobacteria bacterium | reverse complement strand
TCTCTCCGGAAAAACAATCTGCGAAGTAATTAGAAACAAAAAAGAATTTTCTCATCTTCCCGTTATAATTCTTTCTGCTGTACTTGCAGAAGAATCTTCATGGGAGCTTGTAGGAGCAGATGCTTTCGTTGCCAAGGGACCATATAACGAACTCAAAGCCAACCTATTAAAAGCGGTAAAAAAGCTCCTCTCCAAGGATCGAAGAGAAAGCCTATCTTCCTCGTCTCAATGGATCCTTGGCACCGAACACCAGCATCCGAGGCAAATAGTGAAGGAACTTTTGGAAGCCAACGAACGCCTTATGAAAGTGATCTCCCATATATCTGAAGGTCTTATTGAAACTGACAAAGATTTCAGAATTCTGAACCTCAATGACATTTCCGCAACCATACTCGGCCAGGACAGGCTATCCCTGCTCGGTAAAAACTTGCTGGAATTGCTGGATATAGAAAAAGATACAACCAACGAACGTTTAATAAATAATCTGAAAAATAAGGGAAAACCTTTCGTAGAATTCCAGAAAGTTCGGGAAAACGGAAGAGTTATAAACATTATAATAAACCCCGTATTTAATCACAACGGGCCAATTTCTTACATTGCCTTGCTCAAAGATATAACTGACAAGAGAAAATTGCAACAGGAACATCTTGAACGCGCACGGCTGACGGTGATGTTTGAGATGGCGGGAACGATAACACACGAATTTCGTCAGCCATTAACCGTTATTCAGGGTCTTGCCGAGCTGGCTGAGAGAAAACTTGGTTTCCTGGAAGGGTCAGTAAACATCAATGCTGTCACCCAATACCTCCACAAGATCAAGGAAGAGTGCAACAGGCTGAATCAACTGACAATAAGAGTTGCAAATATTACGCAATACCAGACTAAAGACATAAATAAGGGTCGGATAGTGGAACTTCCCACAATCGAAATGCAAAATTGATCCGCCGACACCTCAGGCCTTCAACACTCGGCCATAAAAGACAGAAGTTTCCTTTCAAAAAATTGACCCCAAAGTGGGAAGTTTGGCTTTTCAATTGATCACATTTTCGATAGCAGTAACCGGTGCGGACCCCTTGCAAACGGGGTCCGCATCCATCACTTCATGTATTTTCTCCGAAAGCTGATTGATGGTAAAAGGTTTTGTGATGTAGCCAACAAAACCTTCGTCTAGGATATCGCGAGTGTTCTTTGCCATGGAAAAGCCCGTTGCCAGAAGAGCTCTGACGTCAGGGTCAATTTCCTTGATCTTTTGAAACGTCTCAATCCCACCCATAACCGGCATATTCATATCCAGGATTACCAGGTCTATATCTTTGTGATTTTTCTCAAAAACTTCCACGCCTTCTCTACCGTCTGCCGCTGCTAGTACCTTATACCCCAATTTCTGCAATATCTCGGTGAGCATATTTCTGATGATTTCTTCGTCGTCCACAACAAGAATAGTCCCGGTGCCCTTTGCCGGTTCTTCAAAATGAATCTGTTCTTCTTTCTCTACCTCATCGCCTGCAGGTAAAAATATGGTAAACAAAGTTCCCTCCCCTGGTTTGCTTTCCACATGGATACTGCCCTTGTGGTTCTTCACAATCCCGTACACCATAGCTAGCCCGAGCCCTGTTCCTTTGCCAACCTCCTTAGTGGTAAAAAATGGCTCAAATATCCTTCTGCGAGTTTCCTCATCCATTCCACAACCGGTGTCAGATATTTCCAGGACAATGTATCTTTTTTCTTCCAGGTCACTACCCCTCAGATACTTCCAAATTCTGGCATCCCCATTAACATAATCCAGATCCACAAAACCGGTTTTTATCCGAAGGATCCCACCCTGCGGCATGGCATCAGATGCATTAACACACAGGTTCATGATCATTTGCTCTAGCTGACCGGAATCGCCGATAACTCCCGGTATGTTTTCATCAAGATCCAGCACAATTTCTATTCTCTTATCGAGCGTTCTGCTCAACAGGCTGGAAACGTTCCTGATTGATCCGTTGATATCAAAACACCTCGTTTCCAGGCCTTCCTTCCTGGAAAACATCAACAACTGTTTGGTAAGCTCAATAGCCCTCTTTCCGGCATTCTCGATTGTCATTAGAATCTTTTGCTGCTTACTCCCGGGTTTCATTTCCATTTTGAGCAGATCGATATAGCCCATTATGCCACCCAGGATATTGTTAAAATCGTGCGCTATACCACCGGCCAGAGTCCCTATCGCTTCCATTTTCTGGGCGTGTTGAAGTTGAGCTTCCAGGCGCTTCCTTTCGGTAATATCCCTGATAATTGCCTGTAGATAAATTTCGTCACCCAGCTCTATCCTGTTAAGACTTATTTCAGTGTCAAAAACTTCTCCGCTAGGCCTTCTGTGCTGCCAGTAGTAAAATTGCGGTTCTCCTTCCAGCGCCCTGGAAATTTTTTCCGGGATAAGTTCTGAGGACTTCTCCCCGTTCGGTTGTATCTCAGGAGAAAAATCAAGGAGCGTTTGGCCTATTATTTCTTTTCTGTCGCAGCCAAACATCTCGCTTGCTTTCGCATTGCATTCCACGAATTCTTCGTCTTTCAGGATAAAAATGGCATCTCCGGCAAACTCGAAAAGACTTCTGAACTTAGCTTCACTTCTCCTCAGTGCTTGTTCAAGTTCTGCCCGGGAAATGGTATTCGAAATCTGATCAGCCAGTATTTCCAAGAAACGGACTTCCAGTTTACCTATGAAGCGAGATCTTCTGGAACCAAAAATCAAAAATGCCCTTAGCTTGCCTTCTAATTTGACCGGCAGGATAGCATCAACAGAAATGCCCCGATCAGCGAGAGGCCTTGTCAGAGAACTTTCCATATCAAAAGGTGGAAGCAATACGGATTGTGTTTCCTGTAGAGTTTTCCGGAACTTCGGGTCAATTTCAAAGCTTTCCCGAATTTGCAACTCATCGAACGGTCCTCCAAACTGGTACCGGCACTCTACTCTTTTATCATCAGTGATAAGGAACAACGCACCGAAATCAACATCAATTCCCTTCACTGCCGCTCTTAGACAAAGTGAAAGAGCTTTATCAAGGGAATGTATGTTGCTCAATGAATAAGCAAGATTGCGAAATATGTTCTGCTGTCTTTCAACTTTTTGTCTGCTTGTTATGTCATGGACACTTCCCCGAACACCGTTAAACACGCCATTTTCTTTAACAATCGGTCGCCACGTAATCGCCACCCAGTGAGTCTGTCCTTCCTTGTCGCGTATTTTACAGGGCAGTTCCTGTCCGCTGCCGCCTCCGAGAGCATTTCCGTAAAAGGACTGCATGAGCTTTTTATCATCGGGATGCGCCAGATCAACAAAAGATACTTTTCCTTCAAGGAATTCCTCTTTGGTATACCCGGTGATCCGTTCACAGGATGGACTGCAATAAGCAAAAGAACCATCAGGATTTAGCCAGAATTCCCAGTTAAAAGTGAAATCCGCAACGGTCTGAAAACTTTCACGGGATTCCCGTAGTTCCCTGGTCCTTTTTTCCAGCAGGTCTTCAATACGTAAAAGAGCCCTTTCCCGCTGGGTCTTGTAGGCAAGATCGACTAGATATTCGGGTTCAAAAGGTTTCCTGACGTAAGCATCAGCACCCAGTCTAAGTATCCTTACGGCAAGTTTCGTCGACGGCTCAACCGTTATCAGTATTACCGAGGCCAGGGAAGGTGGCTTTTTGAATTTTGAAATGAGCTTGTCTCCGGTGATATCCGGAAGCTGGTAGTCCAATATGATTATGTCCGGATTGACCTTCTGAAAAAGCGCCACTCCTTCTCGACCGGTGGATGCCTCGTACACGATGAAATCTGCTTTTTCGAAGGTTTTCCTGATTAAGTGCCTCTGTGATTTACTATCTTCAATTACGAGAACACGTTTTTTCAGCGAATGAACCTTGCCTTCCAGTAGGTTTATTACCGCACTCTTCAGATCCTCAGTTTTAAAGGGAATGGGCAAAAACGCATTGGCTCCGATATCTCTCGTTATAGATTCCGCATCAACGCCTGAAAAGGTCGCAGACACCACAAGCAGAGGTGTTTTATTGTATTGCTTGAACTCTTCAGACCGGAGCAACCTGCAGAACCTCCAGCCATCGATAACCGGCATGTGGAGGTCAGTTATTATTAGATCAAAGGGCGGGGACGCTTTCTCTATTTCTTCCAGTGCTTTCTCTGTCTGGGAACAGGATACAACATTCCAGCCTTCCCTTTCCAGAAAATTGGCTATCAAAGAGAGCTGAAATACGTCATCATTAACTAACAAGATTCGGGCATCATTCATTGTTACCCTGTTCACTAACCGACTGTTGTCACTATCAGACACAGATTATAGAAAGACGAGACAAACCGCTGTATTTATTATAGCCATCATCACCGGGAAAAATGCAACAAAAAGTCACCTTTTCGCGGGAATAATTTCTGACTTTTTATTCCGGGTAAACGCTTGATAGATCTGAAATTGGTTGACAAGTTGCCTATAGT
>QMLL01000208.1 GCA_003646715.1 Deltaproteobacteria bacterium | reverse complement strand
TCACCGTGGAGCTGAGCGTGGATGTAAAGACATTTGCCCATACAGCCTTCAGTGTGGGGGATTCGGAAACATCAGATGAAGTGATCAAGGTGCTGGAGGCTCATCGGAAGGATTGGGACGATCTCCTGGGGATCCTTTGTGATCATGGCAGCGGCAATCTCAGTGGGAACACCCTCAGCTACCTTCAAACCCATGGGATAGAGCTGATATCCGCGGGGCCTTACAATCCTAAGGGCAATGGAACAGATGAGGGCGCCTTCAGCCAGATGAAACAGGCATTGGGAGGCATTCGCCTGGATCTGTCATCTCCAAGATCCCTTGCCAGGAGCGTTTTGGAGAAGCTGATCTCCCTGTATATCACCATGCGAAACCGAATTCCTGTAAAGGGAGCCATCCTTACCCCTGAGGGAGGGATGAAGGTAAAGGTTTCCAAAGAACAACGGGATCTGGAGAGACAACATCTGAAGGATTATAAAAGGAGCAAGTTGGAATATGAAAAAGAGGCCATCAGCGACGCAGAAGAGGTCTTTACCAAGGTCGTCAACCGAGAACCGGGCAAGAAAACGCTTTCTTACTTTTTCGGGATCCTCAAGCGCAATCAGCAAGAAAGAGACGATGAAGCCTACAGGCGTTATTGCCATGAACGATATAATGAGCAGGTGATGAAACAATTAAAGCGACAAGAACAAGAGCAACAAAGCCACCATTCGGTTGAAGGCATTGTCGAGATGCTCGCCAAGGACGTGAAAACGACGTTCCATTTTGTCAAAGAGCTGGCCATCAGCAAGGCGCGTCAGTGGACCAAGGAACTGATGAAATCATACCACTACCCAGGGGCTCTGAAAAACCATTTTGCAAAGGCCCTGGAGGAGTTAATGGATTTGAGCCTTGAGCAAAGGAAGGAGATCTGGGAGCTCGTTGATCAGTTTCTTAACCTCAAAACCAGGGCAGAAAGTGTTACCAAGATTTCATGATTTTGTTCGAATTTTTGTTGCACCATTACAGTCCGACGAAACAAGAATTCAGTAAGATAATTACACTAATCCGGTGGTTACACTTACCGGCTTATTCGTCAGATTGATTCCAGGCGAGATCTTTGTTGCACAACTGAAATATAAACTAAAATTTACAAACAGCACCATCTTACATTTAGAGGCACTCTTTCACATAACTCTGCGGTATATAATTTTAAGGATGGCAGAATACCTCTTACTTTTGATAATGACACGCTAGCGATCGAAGCGGCATTTGCTTGCATTCCGCCAGTGCCTCTAGATAAATTGCGGATTGTCTATATCAGGAATACTTTGTCTTTGGAACTAATACTGGCTTCTGAAGCATTTGAAAAGGCGGTTTTCCAAAAAGACAACATTGATATTCTAGACCACAATGTAACACTAAGATTTGACGATGAAGGCAATTTAATATCACCTTGGAGGAATTCAGATATACAACCTGATTAAACGAGCTCCCATAACTATTCAACATACAGCGCAAGATGCGCCAATTGTAGTAGAAGTCAAAACGGAGGTAGTCGGTGAAATTTTTAGGATATAGGAGAAAAGATGGTAGCGTTGGAGTCCGGAATATTGTGGCAATTATCCCCTGCACTGCATGCATTAATGAACTCCCGAAACTTATCTCCCAGGGAGTTCCAGGCGCTGTCTCCATGGGACACAATCTCTCCTGTTCTCATCTTGGTAGCGATCTTGAGCGCTCCATTTGGACCCTAACTAATTTAGCATTGAACCCAAATGTATATGGCGTAGTTTTGGTTGGCATGGGCTGCGAACAAATGTCACCCGAACGGATATATGAAGAAATTATCAAATCTGAAAGGCCCACTGAGCTTCTCATATTACGCGATATAGGCGATTGGAATGAGCTAATTGAAAAAGGTAGAGAGGCTGCAACAAGAATGTCCACCGAGGCTGCCAAACTGCGGAGAGACGAGGCTCAATTAAGCGAGATCACCCTAGGTATAAAATGTGGCGGGTCAGATACCTCATCCGGTGTGGTCTCAAATCCTGTTGCAGGAATTGTTGCTGACCAAATTATCCACGAAGGTGGCACAGTAGTTTTTACAGAAACGCCCGAGATTCTCGGAGCTGAGCATGTATTGGCCCGGCGCGCCGTCACGAAAGATGTTGCGCGACGCGTCCTTGAAGCTGCAAAGGCGACAGAGAAACGGGTGCAGGATATGGGGGTCGATCTTCGGGGATCTGAACCGACACCAGCTAACATTCAAGGAGGCCTCACCACAATAGAAGAAAAGTCGCTTGGGGCCATAATAAAAGCTGGAACCGCACCCTTGCAAGGAGTTCTCAATTACGGAGAAAGACCTCCAGGAAAAGGACTTTATTTTATGGATGGACCAGCACGGACCGCCGAGCTTTTGGTAGGAGTCGCTGCTACGGGATGCCAATTGATGGTCTTCTCTATGGGCGGAGGATTGCCCTCATTACTTCCGATGCTTCCTGCTGCCCCAGCTCGATTCCCCCTAATGCCTGTGATCAAAATGTCAGGTAATCCTGATGGCTATGAAAAGAGAAAAGATCTCTTAGATATTTATGTGGGGAAGGTTATTGAGGCCGAGGAGACGATCAAACAAGCAGGGGAGCGCTTACTGCAAGAGGTTTTGAAAGTAGCATCAGGGACTAAAAGGACTAAATTTGAGCAAGGCACATACGAGGAAATTATGCTCATTCAAATTGACGGCCCATCACTATAAAGACAAAACATAAAAGCTCGAAGGAGTGTTTACGATGAAAAAAGCAATTGTTATGGATAAGAAGGATAATGTCGCCACCCTCCTATCTGATGTTGAAACCGCAGATAAAGTCTACGTAAGGACAGGAGAAGAGGAAACAGAGTTTGAGGTACGTGAAAAGATCCCCTTTGGTCATAAGTTTGCCCTCACAACGATAAAGAAAGGAGAGCATATAATAAAATATGGTGAAGTTATCGGCCGGGCGACTCAGGACATAGAAACAGGGGGCCATGTTCATATCCACAATGTTGAAAGCTTGAGAGGAAGAGGAGATCTGACTTAAACGTGTGAATAAAACAAACCCAAGTAAAAAAGGCAGTAAAAGGGAGATGTAGTGTTTTATAAACTCAATAGACCAACATTCAGGAAGGAGGAATAAAAATGAATCTAAAAAGAAGCACTTTAGTAAAGACAATTGGTCTTTTGGGCCTAATCCTAGTGTTTATTTTTACAGGTTTTACGCCTACTACCGCCCAATCTAAAGAAAAACCGATAAAATTAGTTTTTTCGAGTTATTTGAAAGAAGATTTTCCGAACAATCTTACATGCAAATTCTGGATGAACGAGGTAAGTAAGAGAACAAAGGGTCGTGTTAAATTCACTACATATTACAATGGAATATTACTTAAAGGCGCTGAATCACTTCCTGGCTGTGGCCGAGGAATGTGTGATCTTACCTTGTGCCCTGACGCTTATACAGCAGATCGACATCCTCTTTCCATGGTTCAGTCCCTTCTCTTTATGACAGATAAGATGGACTCCTACCTTAGAGCTTGCTACCGGCTATTTACTACCGAGCCTTTGCTTATCCAAGAGTTTACTAAAAATAACGTCCATTTCCTAGTTGAGATTCCGGTTTCTTCCAATATTTTAGGCGCTAAAGAGAAAATTGACAGACTCGAGCTTTTAAAAAATAAGAGAATTCGAGCCATGGCTATGACTGCCAATGCTCTCCAGATATTAGGTGCAATACCAGTAGGACTGTCTTTAGGTGAAGTTTATGATGCTTTGGATAAAGGTGTGATTGATGGCTATTCACTAACTGATTTTACCTTGGCTGCTATGTTTCACCTTTATGAGGCCGCCCCCTATATGATTGACACTGGCATGGGCCAATTTGGCGGCATGTTCTTTGTCATGAATAAGAAAAAATGGGAAAGCTTGCCTCCTGATATACAAAAGATAATGACCGAAGTTGCTAGAGAAGCTATTGATAAACATGTGGCTCTTTATCAGAAAGTTGAGGCGCAGATGGCAGACAGAGCCCATCAGGGAGGTGCAAAGGTTGTAATACTCCCTAATAAAGAAAAGGAAAGATGGAAAAAAATTGCCGGTCCGAAGCTTTGGAAGAAATGGATTGAGGATAAAGAGGCAAAAGGCTTAAATGGTAAGTATATCTTCAACAGATGGAAGCAAATTATTAATGAAGAAAACAAAAGCAGTACATATAAAAGTGCATACCAAGTTTTTGCAGAAAAATATGGTGTAGAGCATTAGCATATTACTTACGCCATTCATCCTACAAGCTTATTTGTAGGATGAATGGCCAGTCGAATTGGACCACGACTTTTAGGCAGGCACTTTTGCGATCTTCTAATAAGTATTATCTAGCCTCACAAAACATTGGTGTCCAAGAAAAGATAAGGTTGGGCTTTGTGGCTAGAAATATCAATTGGTTAGCGTCCCTTATTGCTATTTTGAAATTTAGGTTGGTCATTTGTTTATTGTT
>QMLL01000207.1 GCA_003646715.1 Deltaproteobacteria bacterium | reverse complement strand
CCTTCGAATCCCGAGTAGGCGTCTTTATCGACCAACGTTGCCTTGGAAATGATGATGGTGTCCGGAGGGAGCTTCAGGAGGGGAGAAAACTCGGCTCCTTTTGTTCCCTGGATACAGTGAGGAGGCCAGATACCTCCGTGTTTTTCAAAGGAACAGTGTTCGGGGGGATGCCAGTCTCTTGTTGCAACGATGGGCAATAGTGATCTTTTAAATATGTCGATGTAATTATTGAGTACCGGTATTATAATATCACTTTCTGGAACCTCCAGCGCTCCTCCCGGAAGAAAATCATTCTGAACATCAACAATAATTAGCGCGTCCCCTTGATCGATTTTAATCTTTTTCACGTTTATACTCTGTCTCTGCCTTTTCACATAATTATTTTATGCTAGTGTTAAAAGAGCTTTGGCGGATCGAGTACCAGTATCACTTTGCCTTCTCCCGTGACGGTGGCACCTGAGAAGCCTTCCACAGCGGCGATACCGTTTCCGAGAGATTTTATTACGAATTCACTTTCATTATAAAATCTATCTACCTTCACTGCAAGCTGCCTGTTATTGACGTTGAGTATAACAAGGCTGAGCTCGTTCTGGTCGTGGAAAAGGTGTCTTTTTCCGTTTCCGTTAGAGCCGATCAGTTCGAGTTTCTGAGCCATATCGAAGATGGGTAGTAATTTGCCGCGTATCACTGCCATTTCTTGGTCACGATGACTGTGAACGTGATCAGGCTCAATTTTCACCGTTTCCACCACGTAATCAAGCGGTATATAAAAGTGTTGCTCGCATGTTTCAACTTCGAGTCCCTTACTGGTGGCCAGGGTCAGGGGTAGCCTGATGCTGATGGTGGTTCCTTCTCCGGGACTGGAGTGGAGAACCACGTTTCCGCCAATCTTTTCAATATTGGTTTTTACCACGTCCATACCCACGCCTCGGCCTGATACTTCGGATACTTTTTGGGCAGTGGAAAATCCCGGGAAGAAAATAAGGTTACAGATATTGTGCTCATCCATTTCGTTGATTTCTTTTTCGCTGATAATGCCTTTCTTAAGCGCACTCTTCTTTATTTTTTCAGGATCAAGCCCTCTGCCGTCATCTATGATATCTATGAAGACGTTCTGTCCCCTGTTGTAAGCCTGAAGCCTTATGACGCCTTCTTCCGGTTTTCCCTTTGCAAGCCGTTCTTCGGGTGTTTCTATTCCATGGTCGGCAGAATTCCTTATGAGATGGACGAGAGGGTCTCCTATGGCTTCTATAACGGTTTTATCCAGTTCTGTTTCCTCTCCGCTTATTTCAAGGCGAATTTTCTTGTTCAAGGACTTAGACAATTCGCGTACCATTCTGGGAAACCTGGAAAAGACATTGCTGATGGGGAGCATTCTGGTTTTCATGATTGTCGCCTGTAGTTCATCCGCAATTCGACTTATTATATCGCCGGCAACCTTGACCTTTTTCCCCAGTTCGGGAAGTTCATAATCGATACTGATTTCTCGCGCCAGGTGAGCGAAGTTATTCTTGCTTACTATGAGTTCTCCCACAAGGTTCATGATCTTATCTAGTCGCTCCTGCGGTACACGGATAACCTGTGATGTTAGAGATTGGTCCAGGGACTTGCCAGGTGTTTTCATCGCTGGCTTCTTGGCTTGAGCCTTTGCCTGCTCTTTTCTTTGCGCCGCCCTCCTGTCTCCTTTCTCTTTGAGAACGTTGAGTTTCTTTTTTAAATCTTCGAGAAAAAGCTCTTCGTTTTCGTCCTTGCCGAGCTTGAGAAAGTCCAGGATATTCAGAGCCTCTGAAGCTTCCTTTCTGAGAAACTGGTGGTTTACCTTTTCCCCCAGTTTTTCGAGGGTCTTGAAGCTTCTGACCATCTTTTTGATGGCCTTTTCACGTTTAGCATCGTCTTTGATGTCTTCAAGACCGCCTGCTATGGCTTCGAGACACTGGTTCAAAGTGTTTGTAAAGGCATAAGAGCGAGCATCGCTGTCGCCAGTATTCATTATGTCTTCTATTGACCTGGATACTCCTCCTTTGGCCACGGATTCAAGCTGTTCCATGAGACCTGTTGGGTCAAAACTCTTTGGCTGCTGTTTCTGAAAATCCTGGAGTAAAATCTTAAGACCGTCTATCACGGAAAGCAATAATTCTATCTGATCTGAAGAAAGAGGGACGGATTTGTCTCTGGTTTTTTGAATGAGGGTTTCGGCCTTGTGAGCCAGGTCTCTAAAACTACTCAGGAGATGCTTTGAACGAATTTTTTCGTCTTCTATCGTGGAAAGAATGACGCCTGCATTCCCTTTGAGACTGTGGAGCGATCTAAAAAGATCATCCAGGAATTCTTGATTTTCCGGGTCTTTTTCAAGCTTAAGCAGTATATCCTCAACGTTTTCTAGGTGTTCGAGGCTCTCCTGTTCGAATCCTTCTTTCATCCCTTCCGGAAATATTATGGAAGCATAATCGATGTCAGAGTCGTCCGATTTTGCCGAGAGTTCTTCTTCGTCAGTTTTGTTCTCGTCAGAATCCCGGGTATCTGGTAGGGGAGAATCTTCAGCGGCTGCTCCTGGAGACATAAACTGTCTGATTCGACTCATAAGGTCTTCATAGTTGTATTCACTCAGCTCGAGGATCACTTCTCCTGACTTTTCTGTTTTCCTGGCCACTGCTTCCGATATATCTCGAATGATGCCGGAAATCTGATCTGTACCTTCGAGTAATATATCCACAAGATCGGTGTCTACTCCGATATTTCCTTTTCTTATACCGTCGAGCAGGGTTTCGAGCTCATGGCTGAGCTCCGTCAGCCAATCGAGTTTAAGGAAAGAAGAAGTCCCTTTTATGGTATGTATGGGTCTGAATATGCTATCAGCGAGAGAGGCATCCTGCGAGCTTTCAAGCTGGAGAATCTTTTCCTCGATTCCGTCAAGATGATCTTCCGCTTCCTGAAGAAAATCCACCAAAATATCTAGCTCTTCTTTACTAATTTTAAATTCCATCTTTTATTCCTCCAGAAGGAGTCTCACATTTTCGATCAAGTTTGCGGGGTCGGTTGGTTTAACTATGTATAAATTTGCACCGGCGTCATAGCCGCGTTGTTTATCTCTGGCTTCATCTTCCGTGGAAATGATAATTATGGGTAAGTCTTCGAACTCTTCGTCGGATCTTATCTTTTCAATCAACGTATAGCCATCCATGTTAGGCATGTTGATATCAGTGAGCACGAGTCCAATGTCATTCATGTAGAGTTTCTCGAGTCCGTCTGCGCCGTCGACAGCGGAAATTACGTTAAAACCCGCGCTTTTTAAAATATATGCATGAAAATTACGAACCATTTCGGAATCATCGACAATAAGGACAGCCTTTGACATTCTAATCCTCCACCTTTTGATATACTATGAAGCCGTTTTTTCTCCTTAGCGTGAATGCAGAGGAGATACGGCTCATAGATTCAGAATGTCCCAGAAATATGTACCCCCCGTTGTTCAGGCTTTCATAGAAGTTGCTCACCACCGCTCTCCGGGAATTTTCATCAAAATAAATCAGAACGTTTCTGCAAAAGATAAAGTCTATTCCTGATATCAGTCTCATCTTTTTATCGTCCATAAGATTCAGGTGACGAAACTGAATTGGTTTCTTTACGGAAAATTTGACCTTGTAGTTGTCACCTTCACGTATGAAGTACTTTTGCAGGTATTCTTCCGGGACATCTTTGATCGAACGCTTCGAATATACACCTTTTTGGGCTTTTTTGAGGACTTCCGTATCAATATCGGTGGCAAGTATTTTTACTTCCCATGTGTGATAATCGTCCACCATTTGTTGCAATATGATCGATAAAGTATACGGTTCTTCACCCGTGGAACATCCTGCCGACCAGAGCCTCAGTTTCTTTTTCCCCTGCCGTTCTTTGGTGGTGCAGACTTCCTGAAGGCAGTTCTCGGCAAAAACTGACAGCTGGTCAAATTCTCTGAAAAAATACGTTTCGTTGGTTGTGAGCAGGTTAATCAGTTGCTGAAATTCTTTGCCATGAGGGTCTCCGTATTTCAAGCGCCACAAATATTCCTTTGGTCTTTGGATACCTAAGGCTTTCATGCGAGCAGCAAGCCTTTTTTTGACGAAATATATCTTTTTTTCTTCGAAATGTAGCCCCGAACGCTTGTAAACAAAATTTCTAAACTTTATGTAGTCTTGTAATTCCAGTTTCATTATTCTTCTATCCGTTGATATATTTTATTCACTGCGTCACCAATTGCTTCGAGTAATTCATCATCTTCGATAGATTCGGCAATGTTTTCGAGTAATTCAATGTCCTTTTCTTCGCCGCAATCTCCCAGACTCTCGATGGCGGATAGCTTGAGCATTTCATCCGTGGAATTGAGAAGTTGTCTTACATGATCCCGGAAATTTTCACCACTTATCTGAGTGAGGATTTTCAATACCTGATACTTCCGGTTGCTGTTATCCGTATTATCCATTATGTTGGTGAGAGTCTCCTCAAGTTCTTTCGGTACTTCTGTAATGTCGTGATTGGAAACGATT
>QMLL01000206.1 GCA_003646715.1 Deltaproteobacteria bacterium | reverse complement strand
GTTTGCTTCTTGATTATTGTAAGCTATGGATTACAATTAATAATAAAAGTATTTTCGTGAGGATACTGACGAACTGGCGCGGATGCTTCAGTTGTTGATTGGAGATGGGGGTTTCCAACCCTGTAAGTATGCGAGTTCTCACACTTTAGTTGTCCTGTGAGTCTACCGGTCGTGTGAGTGCTCAAGCTCGACCACCTTCTGAATCTACCAGATTCCTGCAACTATTCGATTGTACAACTCCATTGTAAGACTGCTGTAAAGTTGGGTGGATAGCCGGCTCAATTTAAAGGCTGGTTAGCTATTAGGTCACTTAAATCTTTCTTTTATTCAATAGGAGGGCGATATGAATACGAAAAAGAAGATTCTGGTAATCGATGACGATCCCGAAATCTGTGAAGCTCTTACCGAAATATTAACAGAAAATAACTACGAGGTGCTTACAGCTCTGAATACCGAGGATGGACTCCGACTTCTTGAAAATGAAAGGCCTGATCTTCTTATCCTGGATATTATGATGGCTACCATGTACGAGGGATTGGATTTTGCCACTGAAATCAGAAAACGAGAGGGAATTTGGGGAATTCCCATAATGATTGTATCAGCTCGCCCACCTGCCGAAAGAGGTTATTCCAGAACAATAGACGAGGATATGGATTGGATCCACGCTGATATTTTCATGGAAAAGCCTGTGGACCCGGATGACTTGATTCACAACGTTAGATTGTTACTTAAATAGGATTTCGTTTTCTTTGTTTATAGTACAGCCAAGGGGGGATTTGGGGCTCAACAACAGGAAACCCTGTTCCACTCTGTGGTGGAGGCCTTGGAATGTGGTATCGAAGCATAGGTTTCAAGTTGATCTTTTCTGTGGGCATTGCAGTAATGCTTGTTTTCATGGTTTTCTCTTATGTGAATCTGGAAGCCCAGCGCAAGCAACTTCTCCAGGAAATGGTTCGAAACAGCAATCTGGTCAGCGAAGTTATCAAGCGCAGTCTGAGATATAACATGCTCCAGTATAACCCCGATCAACTGTACCAGGCGATCGATACAATTGGTGCCCAGGAAGGAATAGAGAAGGTCAGAATTTTCAATGCCAGAGGGGAAATCATTTATTCTTCGGACAAGAAAGAAGTAGGAACTGTTCTGGATAAGACAGCCGAACAATGTTACGCCTGCCATTCAAAGGAAAAACCATTCAAAAGATTAAGCACCACCGATAGGTCACGCATTTTTTCCACAACCAAAGGTTATCAATTGCTGGGTATGATTAATCCCATTTACAATGAACCTGACTGTTTTAATGCCAGTTGTCATGTTCATCCTAAAGATCAGGAAGTACTGGGAGTACTGGATATAGATGTCAGCCTCAGGGAAATAAACGATCTGATTAAGGACCAGAGAAATAAAATGGTCCTTTTTACGCTTTTGGCGGTGTCGGGTATATTCATAATCATAGCCGTATTGATTAATCGTCTATTGAGACAACCGGTAAAGCAGCTACTTGAAGGAACCGAAAGAGTTGCAGCTGGAGACCTGATGACTCCTATCCCTGTTACTTCCAAAGATGAACTTGGGATTCTTGCCAATTCTTTCAATCAAATGACTGCTCGTTTAAGGGATTCTGAGAGGGAATTGAAAGCATCGGAAGAGAAATACAGGTCGCTATTCGAGAATGATCCGAACCCTATTTTCGTTGTTGATCTTGAAACTTTCCAGATAATGGATGTCAATATTCGTGCCATTGAAACATACGGTTATTCCCGCGAAGAATTTCTCTCAATGTCTTTCTTGGACCTAGGAGACGAAGAAGAGGCGGAAAAGATCCAATCCCTTGTTGTCCACAGCTGCATATTCTTGCCGAAAATCAGGCATCGCAAAAAGGATGGAACGGTATTGTACGTGAACATTCATTCCTGTCCGCGTCAACACCTGGGGAAGGATGTTATCATCGCAAATATTGCTGATATCAGCGATCGTATTCAGGCAGAAGCGCAGCTGATCCAGGCAGGCAAAATGGCAACTTTGGGAGAGATGTCGGCCGGGGTAGCGCATGAACTTAACCAGCCCCTTAATGCGATTCGCGTAGGAACGGAATATCTGCACAAAATTTTTACCCGCAATATGAAAGTCTCTGAGGAGGTAGTAAAAAAAGTTTGCAACGAAGTAATTTCCCAGGTGGAGCGGGCGTCCAGCATCATAAACCATTTGCGTGAATTTGGCAGGAAATCCGAGGTAGATGAACTTGACAAGATAGATATAAACAAGCCGATCAGGGACGTTTTCACTCTGTTGGGACAACAATTAAGAGTGAGAGAGATAGAGGTAAAGCTGGAATTAGACGATAATCTTCCTCCGATTCTTGGTGTCCCGAATAGGTTGGAGCAGGTATTCTTGAACCTGGTGATGAATGCTAGGGATGCAATTCTTGAAAAGAAGGAAATTATGGTCAACGGGGATTTTCACCCCTGCATAACCATTCGCTCATATTGTGAAGGTGACAAAATAGTGGTGGATGTTATCGATAATGGGATCGGAATACCGGAGGAGGTAAAAGACAGAATTTTCGAACCTTTTTTTACCACCAAGGAAGTTGGTAAAGGAACTGGCCTGGGGCTCTCGATAAGTTATGGCATAGTTAAAGATTACGGAGGAAGTATCCAAATAGAGAGCACTGGGAAAGAAGGGACAACTTTTAGAATTACTTTTCCTGTTGCAGACAAGTAAATTGGATGACTGTCTGGCACGGAGAGGATTATGTACTACAGGGAATTTGAGGACGATTCCATGGGTAAAAAAATACTGGTGATCGACGACGAAGAAAGTACGAGAGAACTGCTCAAATTATCACTGGAAGCGGACGGATATGAGGTTCGTGTGGCCGAAGACGGATACAGGGGGCTTAAGATATTCGAGGAATTCAAACCAGAGATCGTTCTCACAGATATTAAAATGCCAGGGCTTGATGGCATTGAAGTACTTCAGCGTTTGAAGGAAACCGGCGAAGACGTGGAGGTTATTGTCATTACCGGGCACGGGGAGATGAATCTTGCCATAAAAGCTCTTCAGCTGGAGGCTTCTGATTTTATAAACAAACCCATCAGTGATATGGCTTTGAGTGTTGCACTGAAGAGGGCCAGAGAAAAAATATGGATGCGGCGAAAGCTAAATGAGTACATGAGAAACCTCGAGGAAAAACTTAAAGATGCGGTAGAAGAGATCAATAAACGTCACGATTTTGAACACAAGCTGATTGAGACATCCATCGACGGAATAATAGCCAATGACAGAAAAGGAAATATTTTGATCTTTAACGAGGGAGCTTCGCGAATTTATGGCTACACCAAAGAGGAAGCCATACACCAGCTACACGTGACAAAACTGTATCCTGAAGGTGAAGCAAAGAGGATTAAAAAGAAAATCTATAGCGATGAATACGGTGGGCCCGGTAGACTTGTAAACTATGAGACCACTGCTGTTACCAAAGATAATCGCCTTGTCCCCATTCTTTTGTCTGCCACCCTAATCTACGAAGATGGCACCGAAGTTGCCACCGTCGGATATTTTAAGGATCTAAGCGAGATCAAGAAGCTCCAGCAAGAACTGGTTCAGCGTGAAAGAATGGCAGCGATTGGAGAAGCGATGTCGGAAGTGGCTCACGGGGTTAAGAATATACTCTATGGTATGAAGCTAGGTGCCTACATGGTAGACAAGGGGATGAATTCCGGTAATCTCGAAAAAGCACAGAAGGGGTGGAGTTTAGTAAAGAAAAACATAGATAGGATTTCGCAACTTTCCCTTGATATGTTGAGCTATGCGAAAAAAGACACCAAAGAACGGAAAAACGTGTGTTTGAATGATGTTATTGAAGAAATATGTGAACTAGTAAAGCAAAGGATGGAAAAAGAAGGCATCACGCTTATAGAAAACCTTCAGGAAGGCCTCCCGGAACTCCATCTTGACCTTGAATCGATCCACGCATGCATTTTGAATCTTGTAACGAATGCAATTGAGGCATTCCCGGATTCTAAGTTTGATCGTAAAATTGAAATCCGAACAAGGCTGGTACCTGGCGAGCATGTCTGTATTGACGTGATTGATAATGGTCGCGGAATAACCGATGAAATAAAAAAGAAAATTTTTTCGCCGCTTTTTACTACAAAAGGTGCACATGGAACCGGACTGGGTTTGGCTATTGCAGAGAAGATTGTGAAAGAACATGGAGGGTTTATCGAAGTTAAATCCAGGTTAAACGAGGGAAGTCATTTTACCGTATTTCTCCCCATAAATAGTAAACAGTGAGGATCAGCCTGGTAGTTTGAAAACAGAATGAATGGCTTCAAGGGCAATTTCTAGTTGGCTTTCGGGTATGATAAGTAGACATGATGTAATTGTGGTGGAATTTGCCAGGATTTGAACTTTTGCATCTTCCAGAGTACCGCATATCAAACTAGCAATTCCAGGACGGATATCAAAGTGTGCTCCAAGAATTCGGATCATCACGACATCCTTTACGATTGAAATATTCTCAATTCCT
>QMLL01000205.1 GCA_003646715.1 Deltaproteobacteria bacterium | reverse complement strand
GAGATTATACGCTTAATAGGCTACTTGCCAGAAGATTTTAGGCTTTATCCAAGCCTACCGGTTTACGAGAACCTCGATTTTGCGGCAGGTTTGTATAAAATCAGTAAGAACAAGGGAAAAGATAGAACAAGGGAATTGCTTGAGTTCTCTTATGGGAAAAGAAACCTGTTTTAGCATCTACGCTCTCAAAGGGAATGAAGCAAAAGGTAGGTATAGCCAGGGCTATGATAAATGACCCGAATATACTTTTTCTGAATGAACCTACATCAGGTCTCGACCCTGGAATGGCAAGAGGAGTTTCAAAGCTGATACTTTGACTGAAGGAGGAGGGAAAGACGATTCTTATGACAACGCATCTTTTGGCAAGAGCAGAACAGGTCTGTGACTCAATTGCACTGATAAATAAGGGCAAAATCCTTCGTGCAGGGAAAGTATCGGATATAAAAGCCGAGTTAAAATCTCAGGCTTTGGAAGATGTCTATTTTAGCGTAACGGGGGAGAATTATGAATAAAGTGATCGTAGAAATCGGTAAAAAAGAATTGAAAAACGACTTTTAAATCTAATAGTATTATTTTACTCTTATTGATGCCTATAGCTATGCCGCTTTTCGCAACTATCCCCCAGCTACCTAAGGCTGTTGCCGAAGGAGCATTGGAAGCCGTATATTTAACCGTTTTTATGTTTTTGTTAATACCTACTGTGATTACTTCTTTGGTGGGGATGAATGCCTTTCTGAATAAGATAAAGTGCAGGACGATAAAATCCTTGCTTGTTGCCACTGTTTGCGAGAAAGAAATTTCTGTGGGAAAGAGTTTGGCGTGTATTATCGCTCGATTTATAGTAGAGGCGTGTTTGGCTGTGGTAATTCTTGCTTTTCTACCTATTTCAATAGATGTTCCAATATTGATTAGACTGCTGGTGATATGGCCTCTCTTAATTATGCTTGCTATCTTCCTAATTATCTCAGCAAGATCAAGATTCCCAGGTTCTGCAGAAGGTGGTGCGGTTGCCTTTATTCCGGTTGGCGGCATAATGGCTGTTTTCTTGCTCTGTCCCTTTTCTTTACAAGAAAAGAGACCAAAAGAAGCGCGCTTTCCGTAGGCGCATGGAAGAGGTAGGGTCCAATCGCTGGGGCCATAAGCCCTGCAGGCAGCAGAGGGCGGCTTTGGTTCTGTTGGCCGCTGACGGAAAGCGAAATCCCTCCCACCTCCAGGATTAACCACAGCAGCCGACGAATCGTCCGGCTATGCCATAGAAAAAGACGAATGAATTAAGGCAACAACAAAAAAACTGTTCACGGGGATTTATGAATGTATCCAGGGGGCCTATCCCCGCTCAGGAATCTTATACCCTCCTATGGCACTATATCCGGTTTTGACGATACATTTTGCAGATTTTTTGTGAAAGTTTAGTCGGATGTTTATGGGCAGGGAAGGCCTTCTACAATAATATCTGCGAGGTTTGCAGTTTGGCTTCGCCTTCCGTTCGCAGAGCCAGGCGCACCGTTGTGCGAAACCGCCCATTGAGGGAAACAATTAGAAGGCGAAAAGATGAGTGAAGATATTGTAATTCAGGCGTCGGATCTAACCAAGTTCTACGGGAAGGTTGCTGCCGTTGACCACATTAAATTTGAGGTCAAGAAAGGGGAGATTTTTGGGTTTCTCGGACCGAATGGTGCCGGGAAGACAACCACCATCAGAATGCTCACCGGTATTACCAAGCCCAGTTTCGGCAATGTCAGAATTATGGAGTTTGATATTGAGAAACAAACACTCAAGGCCAAACAGATAATGGGGATTGTTCCTGAAGTCTCCAATCCCTATATCGACTTGTCGGCCTGGTCTAATATGATGTTTCAGGGCGAGCTTTACGGCTTGCCTAATGACAAATCGAAAGAAATTGCTGCAGAATTATTAGAAAATTTTGAATTGTATGAAAGAAGAAAAGACCTTGTAAAATTTTTCTCAAAAGGGATGAAACAACGGTTGATTCTCTGTATGGCGCTTTTGAGCCAGCCACAGATCCTTTTCCTTGACGAGCCCACATCTGGACTTGATGTCCAAAGCGCAACAATTATTAGGGAGAAACTGCGTCAAATTAATAAAGAAGGTGTGACTATTTTCCTTACTACCCATAATATGGAGGAGGCGAATCTGTTATGTGACAGAATAGCAATTATTAACAAGGGAAAGATTGCAGCGGTTGATACTCCTGAAAAGTTAAAGCTAATGACTGAGAGGCTTCAGAAGGTTGTGGTTGCATTTAGTCAACCCATAAATCCGGAATCGCTGAACAGTCTACCCAATGTTGATAAGATAGAAAAACTGGGCGATAAGATACAATTGCACACCACCGCTCCTGGCAAGGTCATCTTTGATATAGTAGATTATGCCAGAGAAAAACATTTAGATATGGTTAGTCTAAACGTTGTTGTGCCGACTCTTGAAGATGTTTTTATTAAACTAACGGAGGATAAAGAAAAGAGTGGACATGGAGCCTAACCAAATTAGACGTGCCTGGGCAATTTGCAAAAAAGATATCCGCATTTATTACTCAGCTCATCCGGTTATAGTCCATGGGATTCTATTTCCGTTTTTCCTATTTTTTGCTTTTTTCATTAGAAGAAATTTATCCATGGAATTTATATTACCGGGCCTGGTAGGGATGACACTGTTTTTTACCTCAACGGCAATTGTTTCAATAATTCCTTCGTGGGAGACGAGAAGCAAGACATTAGAAAGGTTGGTTTCATCCCCTGTCTTGATTTCTACAATTGTGATAGGAGATATTTTGGCTGCATTTCTTTTTGGAGTTGTTGTCTCGCTGGTTCCAATTTCTATTGGTATATTGGGGGGCATTTCCATCCATCACCCTCTAATTGCTGCATTAGGGATATTGATATCAGCGCTCTGTTTCTCTTGTCTAGGAGCATTACTGTCTGCTTCACCCACAGATATACCAGCAAACGTGATGACGATTTCCACACTCATAAAATTTCCATTAATATTTGTCAGTGGCGTGTTCATTCCTCTGAAAGATTTGCCCTTGTGGGGAAAGATACTCGCTTCGTTTTCCCCTCTTACATACTTTGTTGATTTACTGAGGTTTTCTATCAAAGTTGACTACTATTACTCAGTTGGATTCGACTTTCTTGCTCTTTTCATTTTTGCACTAATCTTTTACATACTTGCGGTAAGATTGCATGTTAGAGCAATGCCCAATAGGATATGACCGATGACAATTGTTTTTATTAAGAGAGCAAAACAAAGAAACTTACGGCAACTTCGCACAACGGCCAAGGGAAATAGGACTTCTCCAAATTGCCTTTGGCAATTCCCTTTAATGGAATAGGTTTAAGTGAACTGCCAAAGGTTTTTCATAACTAACTGCAACAGGAGGTGATAGGTATGGCATTTAAAGTGCTGTTTCTCGCCCATGCGCCTGACGCAGAGGCAGACAAGCATAGATGTGTCATCGAAACACCGAAGTACTATAAACTTTCTGTAGTAGTAGTCAAAGATCAGGAGCAGGCAATTGAAGTATGCAAAAAGGTCGTCAAAGAGGAAGGAATTCAGTCAATCCTTCTCTGTCCAGGATTTACACATAGAGATATTGCGGAGATATCAGAAGCGGTTGGTGAGAATGTGGGGATTTCCGTAGCCAGAGGAGATGCTCCGAGTAACAGGACTTCAATGGAAATGATGAGAAGAGAAGGCTGGTTTTCAGCAAGTGCGAGAGAATAAAATTTATGGTTGTCCCATATGAGACCAAGGTCTGGTGAAATACGTCTTATTTCTTTGAAATATTGTAGTTTTTCTTTGTAATTGTTCCCAAATTATGCGATTTTTGGGGTTCGCCTCAAGTGGAAAGTAATTCTCCCCACTTTTTTGTAGGTCGAAAAGTTAAGCCTTGTTCTTTTAGAGAACGCCCTAAGGCTGTATGATGTGGTTTTTTTATACATCAATAATCGGCTTGTGGGAATGTGGGTAACTGCGGAGCAGTTATCGAAATGCTTGTGGGAAAGTTGTAAACTTTTCCACAAGCAATGGTTCTTATAACGCCCTACAGCCCTGGAGCAGGCCGGAGGATTATTGCCCCTGTCCAGATAGTTGTTCTTTCTTCTACAATAGCGGTGTGACTCACGGGTTGACAAACCCTTCTTTCTCAGGTATATTTAGCGAGATGAAAAACTGTCCTGAGAAAGGAGGTACCTTTATGGCAAGTAGAGGATAGGGTATTTATCACCAGGAAGAAAATGTTTGAGCTCTACGACTAGGGAGAACACACCGGGGTAGAGATCTGCAGACAGTTTGGTATATCCAGAACCTGGTTTTACAGGCTTAAAAGGAGACGGCAGACCATGGGAGACGAGGGGCTTCGGTCAGTACCCCGAAAACCTGCGGTCTTTGCCAATTAGACCCCTTTAGAGGATGAGCTGGTGGTTCTGGATTTTATCCAACGGTTTCCCAGCTGGGGTCCAGAGAGAATCAGCAGAGAACTTGCCCGAAAAGGGTCGCTTAAGATCGGTCACACAGCCGTCTACGGCATAATGAAACGGCGCAACTTG
>QMLL01000204.1 GCA_003646715.1 Deltaproteobacteria bacterium | reverse complement strand
CGAGGAAGTTATTCTGGCTGTGGATAAAAACCTGAATAGCCCGTTCGTTAATCCCGACGACGTAACAAAAGTACTTACAAATAACGGGAAGGTTATTGATATCGGTAAACACCTGAAGAAATTTAATGGCTACGACACAGGCTTATTTTACTGCACACCAGCAATTTTCGATGCTATTTTGAAAAGCATCGAGGAAAGAGGAGACTACTCCCTAACGGGAGGAATAAAGGTTTTAGCCGGGGAGGGCAAAGTCAACGGATTTGAAGTTAAGAACTATTTCTGGATAGATGTGGATGATCCAGTGGCGCTTGAAAAAGCAGAAGTGGCATTGCTCGAAAACATGCGGAACAAGGCAAATGACGGGCCTGTATCAAGGTATTTAAACAGGCCGATTTCTATCAGGATTACCCGGCATCTTGCCAGGACAGACCTTACACCCAATCAGATATCCATCGCAGCTTTTCTGATGTCTGTTCTTGCAGCGGGATTTTTCTTCCTGAAAGGTTACCTTCCGTTGTTACTCGGAGGTATCATAGCTCAGGTTGCTTCAATCGTGGACGGGTGCGACGGTGAAATTGCAAGAGTCAAGTACCTGCAAAGTGATTTCGGTGGATGGTTTGATGCGGTGCTCGACAGGTATGCCGACGCATTACTTTTGCTGGGTTTAACATGGCATTCTTATGCTGAAACGAATAACTCTGTATCCCTGCTTGTGGGATTTATGGCCATAATCGGTTCTTTCATGGTCAGTTACACCGCGGATAAGTACGATGCCATGAAGCGC
Organism: Deltaproteobacteria bacterium; assembly: GCA_003646715.1. Lineage (GTDB taxonomy): Bacteria > Desulfobacterota > Syntrophobacteria > B119-G9 > B119-G9 > B119-G9. The sequence goes on along the minus strand of QMLL01000204.1, from coordinate 3,799 downwards.
TTTGGCCCTGGACTGAATTTCAGGATAGGGCGAGACATAAGAGTTTTTCTGATCTTCTTAGGATCTCTTTTGAACCAGGCCTTTTACACCTTGCTGATCATAGCAGTCCTGATGAACGCAGAGACCATAAGACGAATCTACCTGTGCAGGAATCATGAATTCGCTCAGCCGATTAAAACAGGAAATTAGGAAAATTATTGCCGGGTCTTCTGTTCCGGAAGACCCGCTTCACGCAGAAAATACCGTCCAATGGGTCAAAAAACTCAAGCCTGATGCTGATGAAGCGCTAATAATTGCAGCCCTTGCTCACGATATCGAGCGAGCCATAGAAGATAGGAAGGTAAAAAAATCGCTGTTTTCTGACTATGATGAGTTTAAGGAAGCTCATGCGTTGAACAGTGCACGCATAATTAAAGAAATAATGCTTTCTCATGGAGTGGAGCGTCAATTGATTGATGAAGTTTACCGCCTGGTGCGGTTTCATGAAAGAGGTGGAGACCCCAGGACAGATATACTGAAAGATGCGGATGCCCTTTCTTTTTTTGAAGTTAATATGCCTTTTTACTACGAACGAGAAGGCTTTGAAAACACGTTAGAAAGATGTTTATGGGGCTTTAGAAGGATATCAGGAAACAACAGGGCTTACCTTAAAACCTTACGATTTAAGGACAAGGACTTGCAAAAAATATTGGAGATTTTGCTTAGAGATCATTCCCCCGAATCTGCTGAGTCCCTACCGATTTGCTATTGACATTTCCTTATAAAATCCATTAGATGTTTAGCATTCAAGGAAACGAGGATCCGGTATGGATAAAAAAGGGATTAAAATAGCAGAGCTCACAGAAGAACAACTTGCCGAAATAAGAGAAATTGAAAAAAAGTTCGAAAATATCTGCCTGGTTGCCGTAGAAAAACAGGACGCCCTTTTCGTGCTGGAAGCCAAACTGGCTCCTAATCACTGGGAACTTGTCAGCGAGGTGTATCCGGAAATAGAAGGGATGAACTCGTATTTTTCTTCCAAAGAAGATGCATTGCTTGCCAAATCTTCCCTGAAAAATCTTTTGAAAGTTCTTAAATCAAAGGGGATCGTAAAGAGACCTATCAGAATCAGAAAACTTACTTGAATAAAAGACGGTTAGCTGACAGCTACTCGTCGTTCAGCTTAAACATTTTTATCCCCGCTAGCTCAATGGTTTCTTCCTTCTCTCCTTTAACGAAATGGCTCAGCTTCATCAACGCGTTTGAAATTCTCTGTCCCATCTGATGGATATTCCTGATTCTCTCAATGACCTTCTCCGGCACGTCTTTCTCCTCGATCATCAACAGCTGAGATTCTCCCATTATTACCGTTAGGGGGTTGTTTATTTCGTGTCTCAGGGTTGATAATGCAGCGCTGAGTGTCGAAAGTTTTTCTGCCTTAAGTAACTTTTGTTCGATCTGTTTTCTGAAATATAGATCTCGCACCACAAGAAGCATATTTCTTTCGGAGCCTGGCAATCTTGCGGCGAACACTTCGACAACTATTTCTCTTCCGTCTTTTGTTCTATGAATTTGCTCGAGATAGCTATCGGTGTCCTTTTCGGCCACGTCTCTCAGACGTTCCATTATTATCCCGGGATCTCCATCGGACGTAAGCAAATCAGCAAAGCAAATATCCATAAATTCACTTCTGGTATAAGAATAAAGTTTCGTTGCTTTCTTATTGACTTCGAGAAATCTTCCGTTTTCATCGATAATGAAAATTGCATCATTTGAATTATCGATCATTTCTCGATACTTGTTTTCGGATTCCTGCAATTTTTTCTCAAGCTTTCGCCTGATGGTAACGTCCCTGGCAATTATCAGGAGCCCGTCCCGGTTACCCGGGAGGGGAAATTTCTGCCCGGAGAAATAAAACTCTTTTTCTATGGTTCCCGATTTACACGTGATAAGGAGTTCATCAAAGGGAGGACCTGTGTCTTTAAAAGAGAAAATGTCCGTAGTACCTTCTATTGAAATTACGCTTTCAATGGGTTTTCCGGCTGCAGTGTCCTGATCCTTGCCAAAATATTTCAGGAAATCTCCGTTGGCATACAAAACTTTTTGGTTCTCATCAAGAAGCAGAACGGGCAAATCGATTCTTTCCAGGATTCCTTCCAGGAGCTCCAGCAACTGTTCATTGTCGTACATACTAAGTCCTCGTGGCAGAGTTAGCAGTCAGGTTTTTTGACTTCCTGAAAAAAGCCCAGTTGGGTTCAAATATCTTTCCCGGGTTCATAATATTATTCGGATCAAGCGCTTTCTTGATGCTTTTCATTACTTTTAACCCGGTATCTCCTACTTCCATGGACATAAAAGGAGACTTAGCAATTCCTATGCCATGTTCTCCGGAAAGGGTTCCGCCCAATTTTAAAACCACATCGAAAAGCTCCTGAGTCGCTCGCTCAGCTCTAACCAGCTCATCTGTGTTGGCCCTGTCCAGGAGAAAGTTGACATGTAAATTTCCATCCCCTGCATGGCCAAAACTTGCCACCGGTACGGCATATTTTGCCGATATCCTTTCAAGTTCCATTACAAGATCCGGGATTCTGTTCCTCGGGACGCAAACGTCTTCATTAATCTTGCTTGGTTTCAGGCTTAGCAGTGCGGGTGCTATTGATCTTCTCACTTTCCAGAGCTCTTCCTGTTCGTCCTCTTTCAGTGCCACATCTATTTTTATGGCCCTGTAGTTTTTGCAAACAGACACGAGTTTGCCTTTTATCAATTCAACTATCTCGGAATCACCATCTACCTCGATTAAAAGTATTGCTTCCACATTTTCTGGAAAACCCATTTTGAACCGGGACTCAACAGCCCGGATCGTATTTCTGTCGATAAACTCTATGGCAGAAGGGAGCGTGTGACTTTTTAAAATTTCTCCCACAGCACCAACGCACTTCCCAATATTGTCAAAAAGCACGAGTAATGTGGCCTTTTTCTCCGGTTTAGGAATCAGCCTGAGAATGATCTTTGTGATAATTCCGAGCGTACCTTCAGAACCTATAAAAAGACTTGTTAGATCGTAGCCCACAACACCTTTTACCGTTTTTCTGCCAGTATTTATAATTTCTCCCGTAGGTAATACAACTTCCAGTCCGAGCACGTAGTTGTAAGTAACACCGTATTTTACAGCCCTGGGACCACCGGCTCCGGTAGCTACATTTCCCCCGATTGTACAAAAGTTAAGGCTCGCCGGATCAGGCGGGTAATAAAGCCCTTTTCCAGATACTGCTTTCTGGAACTCCCCTGTTATGACTCCAGGTTCGACAACTGCATACTGATTTTCAACATCAATTTCAATTATTTTGTCCAGACAACTGAGTGCTATGACAACTCCGCCTCCCAGAGGAACCGCCCCGCCTACGTTACCTGACCCTGCACCTCTCGGAAACAACGGGAAATTGAAACGGTTGGCCAGCTGCACAATGGCGGAAATTTCAGCCGCAGACCCTGGAAATACCACTATATCAGGCAGAGATTCGATTCCTGAAGCATCATAAGCGTAACATACGAGGTCTTCCCTGGATGTTAGTACGTTTTTGTTTCCGACAATATCTCTTATCTTTTTTATTACAGACTTATCCATTTCTGTTTTCCCGGACACTGTCCTGGAATCTTTTTACGGCATCCATTATAGCTTCTTTAGTTGTTGTCACCATAATTCTTCTATTGTTGGCATCCTCGATAACCAGTTCAACCCTGATTTTGCAACTCCTAAGATACCTGGCAGGCAATTTTTCCGCCCATTCGATAACTACCACACCATCACCGCCAAGCAAAT
>QMLL01000203.1 GCA_003646715.1 Deltaproteobacteria bacterium | reverse complement strand
GGCACTCAGGATTGATTCACAAGCTCTTGGTCGAAAAAGGATATGCGCGGTAGTGATCCCCAGGAAAGCCTGTGATTCCTGCAGGAAAATTGGATATCGATGGTTCGAAGAAGCAGATCGAAGAACCTTTGATTACGTATATCTGCAGGATCGAGTTGAGAAAAAATACATAGCCAGATAAATTTACTGAAATGGAATATATCAAAAATCTGGAACTGGAAAAACTGGAAAAAAAGATCGAGGAACTGGGAGAACCGGCATTTAGAGCCAGACAGATTTTCAAATGGCTATACCAGAAAAATGTGTCTGCATTTTCAGAGATGACCGATATCCCCAAGAAGTTTCGAGCAATTCTCGACAATACGTTTCATATCGACTCACTGAAACTCCTGGAGGAAATAACCTCCAGCGATGGTTCTGTTAAGTTTTTGTTTGGAACCCGCGATCATTACGTTATAGAAAGTGTGTGGATACCTGATCCGCCAAGATATACTCTTTGCGTCTCCAGCCAGGTGGGTTGTGCAATGGATTGCGCTTTTTGCGCTACCGCGAAACTGGGACTGAAAAGAAATCTAGATCCAGGTGAAATTGTTGATCAGATATGCCTGGCCAGAAGATCGCAAGTGATAAGAAACAAGATCACAAACCTGGTTTTTATGGGCATGGGAGAACCCCTGGCAAATTTTGAAAATTTAATTGCTGCCATCGGGATCATTACCCAAAATCTGGGACTTCAGTTTTCATCGCGACGTATTACAGTATCAACGGCGGGGCTTGTACCTAAATTGGAAAAATTGGGGGAAATGGGTCTCCAGGTCAATCTTGCCGTTTCGCTAAATGCCACGACAGATGAAACAAGAAATTTTTTGATGCCAATAAATAAGAAGTACCCCTTGAAAGAACTTATAAAAGCGTGTAGAGAATTCCCTCTTCCAAAAAGAAAACGAATTACTTTTGAATATATCTTGATTGAAGGAGTGAACGATTCCCTGGAAGATGCGAAAAGACTGGTAAATATATTGAAAGGTCAGCGGGCAAAGGTTAATTTGATTCCCTTTAACCCTCATCCGGGGACAAAATTCAGGCGACCGGAAGAGGAAAAAATCTTAAGATTTCAAAAAGTTCTGTTTGAGAACAATATGACGGCAATCATAAGAGATAGTCGAGGAGAGGATATCGGAGCAGCTTGTGGTCAGCTGGGATTGTCTTATCTTATGAAAAACAAGGAGGTTAGCAAACATGGCGCCAGTGGAACCGGATTTTGAAAAAGGAAACGGGTTGGTACCGGTAATAACGCAGGATGCGGCTACGGGGAAGGTATTGATGCTTGCGTACATGAATAAGGAAGCCTGGGAAAAAACCTGGGAAACCCGGGAAGCTCATTACTGGAGCAGGAGTCGAAAAAAACTGTGGCACAAAGGAGGCACATCCGGTAATGTACAGAAAGTGAAAGAAATATTAATAGATTGTGATGACGATACCGTGCTGTTGAAAGTAGACCAGATCGGAGGAGCTGCTTGTCATACCGGATATGAAACCTGCTTTTACAGGAAACTTGATGAAGAACGCGTTGAGATTGTTGCAGAAAAAATATTTGATCCAAAGGAGGTTTACGGAAAGTGAAAATCCTGAAGCTTGGGATACCAAAGGGGAGCTTGCAAGAAGCTACAATCAATTTGTTTAAAAAATCGGGGTGGAAGATAACTCTGACTTCAAGAAATTATTTCCCTGAAATAAACGACGATGAAATCAGTTGTTCTATATGCAGAGCACAGGAAATGTCCCGTTACGTGGAAAGCGGAACATTCGATGCCGGACTGACCGGTAAGGACTGGACCATGGAAAACGATTCTGATGTCTATGTCGTCACAGATCTCATTTATTCCAAAGTAAGTCAGCGTCCCGCAAGATGGGTTCTGGCTGTGCGTGCCGATTCCCCCATACAGAAACCGGAAGATCTGGAAGGCAAAAAAATAGCAACAGAGCTGGTAAATTTTACCAGACGATACTTTAACGGCATTGGCGTAAAAGTTGACGTTGAGTTCTCATGGGGAGCCACAGAAGCCAAAGTAATCGCGGGTCTTGCAGATGCAATAGTGGAAGTTACTGAAACCGGTAGAACCCTCGAAGCTAACGGCCTTCGAATTGTCAAGGAACTTATGCAGTCCAACACACAGCTTATTGCCAATCACGACGCATGGAATGATCCGTGGAAACGAGAAAAAATCGAACAGATTGCTCTTCTTCTAAAGGGAGCTTTAAAAGCTGAGAGTCTGGTTGGAATAAAGATGAACGTTCCTGAAGACAAACTTCAGAATGTGGTGGATATTTTGCCCAGCCTAACTTCTCCAACTATTGCTCATCTGTATCAGAGTTCGTGGTTGTCCGTTGAGACTGTTGTCACCAAGGAAGTAGTAAGAGAGCTTATACCCAAACTTATGAAAAGGGGCGCGGAAGGGATTATAGAGTATCCTCTTAACAAGGTAATCTAGGGGTTAATTATGAAGTCTGAAAAAAAGTGTACTTCCGAGTACGGTTTTGCATGTCTCCTGGCAACAGCATTTTTGTTGCTTCTCACGGCTTGTGCAACAGCTCCTCCCGGTCCGTCCGGCGGGTCGACATTAACTGCATCCGACATTGCAAAAGAACGGGAATTGGCGGAAAAACAGCTTGCCATTAGAAACTATCCAGCCGCATTGAAACATTTGCAGAAAGTGCTCGAAGTAAACCCCTCAGATCCACAGGTACACTATGATCTTTCCATAGTTTATAGGGCCAAAGGTATCTACGACAAGGCTCTGGCTCATTTAAAAGAAGCGATACGACTTAAGCCGGATTATCCGGAAGCATTCAACGCCCTCGGATCGTTATACATTGATATGAAAGAATACGACAAAGCGATTAAGTGGCTGGAAAAAGCAGCCACTGATATCTATTATAAAACACCTCACTACGCATATTTTAACCTGGGCAGGGCCTATGAGGAACAAAAGAAATTTGATCTTGCAATTACTAACTACAAAAGAGCGGTAGAAATTGCTCCCAGGTTCTCAAGGGCGTATTTCAGGCTCGGGGCTATCGCCGAGATGCAGGGTAAACTAAAAGAAGCACGACTGCACTACGAAAAGGCGTTACTTTATAACACACAGAATCCAGAAGTCTATTACAACCTGGGGCGGGTATATTTTGCCACAAAACAATACAAAAAAGCGGCTTCTGCATTCAAAAGGGTTCGAATACTTGCTCCTGCAACTGAATTGGCTGACAAGGCAGCAAGATATTTGAAATGGTTGAAGGGTTACTAACTATCATCCCGATAATCGGAACAAAAAAAGAGGAAACTCGAGAGAAAATGATGACTGCAACCAATAACGCTGGATTCCTGCCTGCGCAGGAATGACAAAAGGATAATAAAGGAATAAAAGGGAGATGATGAAGGAAAGACAGGGGATAATATAAACGTCATTCCCGCGAAAGCGGGAATCCAAGTTTTCAGGTTGAAGTACAAACTCCGCATAATTTCACCCGGTTTTTTAAAAAGAAAGCTTATATAAATGGAAGGTATCCCCGTGAAGTCAGAAATACCATGATTCAGCCAGATCGTTGTTCGAAAATCAACCCGTTCATGGTGATGGAAGTATTGGAACGGGCGCAGGCCATGGAAAAATGTGGCCAGCGGGTTATCCACCTGGAAGTGGGGGAACCCGATTTCGACACACCGGAACCGATTAAAGAAGCTGCGATAAAAGCAATAAAAGATGGCAAAACGGGTTACACCCACAGCCTGGGGTTGCGAGAGCTACGCGAGGCCATTGCCGGATACTACTGCAAAACTTACCAGCTCAGCGATCTCGACCCTGAGCAGGTTATTGTAACCTCCGGCACATCACCTGCCATGCTTCTGGCTTTTGCGGCCATCCTCGAACCCGGCGACGAAATCATAATATCTGACCCTCACTACGCATGTTATCCGAACTTCGTAAAATTTTTCAGAGGAAATCCTACTACGATCCCTATTTACGACGACAGCGGATTCCAGTACAACGTAGAAGACATCAAGCAAAAATTGACATCCCGTACAAAAGGCATACTCATCAACTCACCGTCCAATCCCACAGGTACACTGCTCTCAGAAGAAACCCTTAAATCACTCTCCAAGCTCGATATTCTGGTACTCAGTGACGAAATTTACCATGGTCTGACATATGGTGAGAAAGCGCATTCAATGCTTGAATATACAAACAATTGCATTGTCTTCAACGGTTTTTCCAAGCTCTACGCCATGACCGGATGGCGGTTGGGATACCTGATAGTTCCAAAAGATCTGATACGTCCGATTCAAATAATGCATCAGAACTTTTTTATTTCAGCAAATTCAATTTCCCAGTGGGCGGGTGTGGCAGCACTCACAGAACCGGAGGTCGATAAGTATATTCGAGAAATGGTAGAAATTTATGACAGGCGTAGAAAAGTATTGATAAAAGGTCTTAAAGAACTGGGATTCGGTATTCAGTCTGAACCTAACGGTGCTTTTTACGTGCTCGCAAATGCAAGAAAGTTTACCACCAATTCTTATGACTTCGC